>CANGGK010000005.1 GCA_947453475.1 Microbacteriaceae bacterium | reverse complement strand
CCGTAGCCAAGGAAAACCATGACCTTGCGGGGAATCCAGCGGTTCATCCAGGCGCTTGAAAGTTTGGTGACCGACATCGCGCCTTCGGCAAAACCCTCGATTGCGCCAACCACAGCGGCCGGTGCACCGAGCACGGTGTTTAGAAAGATTGGCATGATCGGGTAGAGCATTTCGCTTGCCGCGTCTTGCAAAAGTGAGACCCACGAAATCGCCAATAAATTGCGGGTTAGCCAGACCGGTCGTCGAGTTTTTGCCATGCTTTGAGTCTAGGCTTGCGGCCTATGACAACCGTTCACCGTAGGGTTTAGTTATGCAGAATTCAGGCCTTCTTCACTTCACTAACGTCAGCTCGTTTGAGCGCACCGATACCGGCATCTTGGCCCGCGTTGACGACGAACTTCTTCGAGTGGATGTGATCAAGGATGACCTGATGCGCATCGCTATCAGCCGTGGTGGCAAGTTCGATGAGAGCCCAACTTTTGCCTTGGCCATCGACCCGATAGCGACAGCCCGAGAGTCAATCAAGGCAGGGCGCCTTGGCATCAAGGTCGAAGAATCGAATGACAAGATTTTGGTTTCGACGGGTGCAATGACACTCGAGATTGTCAAGGCACCGTTCACCTTGAACGCCTACCGCGCTGACGGCTCGGCGATTTTTGAAACCGCTCACACTCGCGATGGCCAGCCTGGCGCCTATTCGGTTTTGAACGACACCTTCGTGCTGCGCCGCAAGATTGGCAAGCTCGACCCAATTTACGGTCTCGGCGAAAAGACCGGCTCTTTCAACCGACGCGGGCGTGACTTCACGCTTTGGAACGTAGACGTTTTGAACCCGACAGCCTCGGGTGAGTTCACGAAAGAGCAACCGGCCAGCGACCCTCGGGCCGACAACACCAGCACCGAGTTCGACCCTTATTACATGTCGATTCCGTTTTTCTATCACCAAGATGCCGCGACCGCGGCAATCGGCGGCTCGTTCATCGACAACGGTTATCGCGGGTTCTACGATTTCACCGGTGCCGATAGCTACCAGATCTCTTTCTCGGGTGGTCAATACAACGAATATGTATTCGCTGGGCCGGCAATGGCGAGCATTCTTGAGGACTACACCTGGCTAACCGGCCGCACCAACCTTCCGCCGCTTTGGTCACTCGGCTTTCACCAGTGCCGCTGGAAAGACTACGTTCAGGCCGATATCGAGGCGCTCGGCGCGAAGTTCCGCGAGAAGAACATCCCGGTAGACACCCTGTGGCTCGACATTGATTACATGGATGAATACCGCGTCTTCACCTGGAACACCGAGCGCTATCCAGATGCCGAAGGCATGTTGGCTCGCTTGAAAGAGCAGGGCATCCGTGCGATTACCATCATCGACCCTGGCGTGAAGCACGACCCGGGCTATTCGGTCTATGACGACGGTGTCGAAAAGGGCGTCTTTGCGACCACCGAATCGGGTTCGACTTATATCGGTCAGGTTTGGCCGGGCAACACCGCCTTTCCGGACTTCGTGCAAGAAAGCACTCGCAAGTGGTGGGGTGCGCTGAACGCCGAGCACGTCAAGAGTGGCCTAGCCGGCATTTGGAATGACATGAATGAGCCGGCCACCGGCGATGTCTCGCCCTATTCGATGCGATTCGGAGCCGGCGAATATTCGCACGACCGATATCACAATTCGTATGCGCTGCTAATGGCGATGGGTACGCAAGAGGGGCTGCTTCAGGCAATGCACGAACTTCGCACCTTCATCCTGTCTCGCGCGGGTTCGGCCGGAATTCAGCGTTACGCCGCCAACTGGATGGGCGACAACATGTCGCGCTTCGATCACCTCTGGATGAGCATTCCGATGGGCTCTGGCCTAAGCATTTCGGGTCAGTCATTTGTGGGTGCCGACATCGCAGGTTTCGGTGAAAACACCACCGCCGAGTTGATGTTGCGCTGGACCCAGTATGGAGCGCTCACACCGTTTGCCCGCAATCACTCGGTGATTGGCACGGTCGACCAGTATCCATGGAGTTTTGGGCCTGATGTCGAGGCCGGTGTTCGTGCCGCCCTCGAGCTTCGCTATCGCCTGTTGCCTTACATTTACACCGCCTTCGTGCGCGCTTCTGAGACCGGTGCCCCAATTCAGCGCCCGTTGATCTTTGACTTCCAGGAAGATGAGCAGGTTCGCAACCTCGACGACCAATACCTTTTCGGCTCGGATATTTTGGTTGCACCGATTGTCGAAGATGGCCAACGCCAGCGCGAGGTTTACCTGCCGGCTGGTGAGTGGTTTGACTTCAATAGCGGCGAGCACCTTTCCGGCGGCCAGACCATTGCTGCCGATGCGCCCCTAGATTTCATCCCGGTTTATGTTCGTGCCGGTGCGGTTTTGCCGATGCTTGCCCAAGCGCCACAGAGCACGGATGGCCTCGCCCCAGAGTCGATCGAACTACACGTTTTCGTGCCAGAGACCGACGGCGAATGGGCATCGGAACTACAAGAAGACGACGGCCTCACCTATGCGGCGCTTGAAGACAACCGCGTGAGAACCAGCATCTTGGTTACTCGAAACGGTGACTCGGTTACCGTCTCGGGCAAGTCGACCGGCGAGGGATTCAAGGGTTTTGCCCGCAAGGAATTCGTGGTGGTTTGGCACACAAGTGCCGATGGTGTGGTCGGCAACCGAAACGGCACTCGCCAGGCAATCGCAAACTCGGGAGAGGACTTTTCAGTCTCGCTCTGAGGTTGATTGCTGACATGAACGAACCAATCAAAATCGACATCTGGTCTGACGTTGCCTGCCCGTGGTGCTACATCGGCAAGCGAAAGCTCGAGAACGCCATCCAAGAATTTTCGGCTCAGCGAACTCAGACGCCGATTGAGGTTGAGTATCACAGCTACCTTTTGAACCCGGATATGCCGGTTGATTACGAGGGTAGCCAGACCGATTACCTGGTTGAGAACAAGGGCATGCCGGCCGACCAGGTGGTCATGATGACCGAGCGGCTCAAGGGCATCGCGGCTTCGGTTGGCCTGAACTATGACATGGAACACATGCACATGACCAACACGGTTTTGGCTCACCAACTGCTGCAGTATGCGAAGACGCAGGGCAAGCAGGTGCAGATGAAAGAGCGCATCATGTCGGCACACTTCGTCGAAGCTTTGCACGTTGGGCGCATCGATGTGTTGGCCCAATTGGCCGCCGATGTTGGTCTCGACCGAGCCGAGGTGACGCGAGTTCTTCAGTCAGGCGAATTCTTGCCGGCCTTCAATGCCGACGTCGAGCAGGCCAAGGCCTACGGCATTACTGGGGTGCCATTCTTCGTGATCGATGGAAAGTATGGCGTCTCGGGTGCTCAGAACTCGGATGTCTTTGTCGGAGCCTTCAACCAGATTCTGGAAGAACGCGCGAGCTAAATCGACGAGAGTCGACCAGCGGCTAGCTCGAGAATGCCGAGCGCAGCTAGCCGCACAGTGCGACCATCGTCCGAGTCGATGCTGGCATCAATCTCGGTGAAATCAACCGAACGAACCTGCGAGTAGCGACCGGCTTCGAAAGCCAGTTGACGAAACTCGTCGGCGCTAATGCCTCCGGGTGCAGCAGCCGGGCAGGCCGGCACCACGCTTCGGTCGCAAACATCAACATCGAAGTCGACGTGAACCGGGCCACCTGCAGAACCGGCAATCGAAACAGCTTCGGCCATAACATCGGCCATTGATCGGTCGCGAAGTGCCGAGCGCGGAATGACAAAAATACCCAGTTCTTTGGCGCGTGCGGCATAGGCAGGCGAGTTTGAGAAGTCGGCGATGCCAATCTGCACGATTCGTCGGCCATCAAGCCCAAGTTCATCAACGAGTCGGCGCACCGGTGAACCGTTACTGACTCCATCGCGAAGATCGTGGTGTGCATCCAGGGTGATTAGGCCGGCAGTCTCGACTTTGCTGCCAAACACACCTCGGGCCATCGCAAAGGTAATCGAGTTATCGCCACCAAGACCGATGGCGAGACCCGAGCGAGCTGCCACCTCGGCGGCCAGCTGACTGGTTCGTGCCTCGCCAGCCTCTGAGTCAGGTTCGGTCACATCACCAAAATCGGTGAATGACAAATTCGAGACGTCTGAGTCGGTAGACCAGTTATAAGTCGAATATCGCTGAAGCGCGGCACGGATGGCGGCCGGAGTGGTGTGTGCATTGGTCGGTGAAATCGAGGTGAGGTGAGCCGGGATGCCCATCAATCCCAGGTCAAACTTTGCCGGGTTTGCTGAGTCGATGTCAGCGGCAACATCGACTGCCTGAAACCAGGCCGAAGCGCGAGGCCAGAGGGCGTCTTCTTTTGGTGCCGACATCGGTTGCTCGATTCCCTAGTGCTTCAACAATTCGGCGGCGGCTTCTAGCTCAGGGGCCAAGAAGCGGTCTGGGCCATTGCCCGGCACTACCTCGCGCAGGCGCGCAATGAGTGCGCCGGTGACCGGAGCCGGTGCGTGAGGTGCACGTGACTCAACAGCTCGCGAGGCAGCGGTCAGTTCCACAGCCAGAATCATGCGCAAGTTATCAACAATTTTGCGGAGTTTGCGACCGGCGTGCCAGCCCATTGACACGTGGTCTTCTTGCATCGCCGAAGAAGGAATGCTGTCTACCGAGGCAGGGCTTGCCAGACGTTTGTTCTCAGACACCAAACCGGCTTGGGTGTACTGAGCAATCATCAGACCGCTATCGACTCCGGCATCGTGTGCCAAAAACGGGGTAAGGCCCGAAGAGCGGTTCTTGTCTAGCATTCTGTCGGTGCGACGCTCTGACATAGAACCCAGGTCGGTTGCCGGAATCGCCAAGAAATCAAGGATGTAGGCAACCGGAGCACCGTGGAAGTTTCCGTTAGAGGTGACCTCGCCAGACTCGAGCACTACCGGGTTATCAATCGCGGCAGCGAGCTCTCGGCCGGCAACCATCGACGCATAGCCGACGGTGTCTCGAAGCCCACCGGTGACCTGAGGTGCGCAGCGAAGCGAGTAGGCGTCTTGAACCTTGTCGTCGCCAAATCGGTGTGAGGCAACAATCTCTGAACCAGCCATCGCGTTGAACATGTTTGCCGCACTGGTTGCCTGACCTGGGTGTGGTCGCAGGTCGTTGTGAAGTTCGGCGCGGAAGACCTGATCGGTTCCCATCAAACCCTCTACGCTCATCGCGGCGATTACATCGGCATAGTCGGCAAGGCGTTCAAGATCTGCGATTGCCAGGATGGCCATGCCGAGCATTCCATCCGTGCCATTAATCAGCGCCAGACCTTCTTTTTCGCGAAGCTCAACCGGCGCGATGCCAGCCTCGGCAAGCAAGTCGGCAACCGGGCGCTCGACTCCGTGTGCATCGAACGCGCGACCCTCACCCATGATTACCAGGGCACAGTGAGCAAGTGGGGCAAGGTCGCCAGAGCAACCCAGTGAACCGAACTCGTGAACGTAAGGCGTGATGCCGGCGTTCAAGATGGCCGCCATGGTTTCTGCAACAACCGGGCGGGCTCCGGTGCGGCCGCTGGCCAGAGTCTTTAGGCGAAGCAACATCAACGCACGAACCACTTCACGCTCAACCGGGGCACCCATGCCGGCCGCGTGCGAGCGAACCAGCGACTTCTGTAGCTGCACGCGGTCTTCGATTGCGATGTGACGGTTAGCCAGAGCACCAAAACCGGTAGAGATTCCATAGACAGGGGTTTCACCGCTGGCCAGGGCCTCGATGTGAGCGCGAGTTTTGGCCATTCCAGCCAGCGCCTCGGCCGAAATGACAACCTTGGCGTCGTGACGGGCAACGGCAATCACATCGGCTGCGGTCATCCCGGCTGAATTAATGGTGACGGTCTGGTTAGTCATGTGAGTGCCCTTGCTTTGCTTGCCCGGTTGGGTTGAGTGGTTTGCCATTGCGCCAGGTTTGACCGATTAGGTTCACGCCCGGGCGGTAGGCGAGGTGTTGGTGCGATGGTGCGTTGAGAATAACAAAATCTGCTGCGGCACCGAGGCCTAGGTGGCCAACGTCGGTGCGACGAAGAGCAGCGGCACCGCCGGCGGTTGCCGACCAGAGCGCTTCGGCCGGGCTCATGCCCATGTCGCGAACCGCGACGGCTATGCAAAAGGGCATGGATGTCGTGTAGCTAGAGCCAGGGTTGCAGTCGGTGGCCAGTGCCACGGTTGCCCCGGCCTCGATTAGCCTGCGTGCATCTGGGTAAGGCGAACGGGTAGAGAATTCGGCTCCGGGTAGCAGAGTTGCGACGGTGTTTGAGCCGGCCAGCAGCTCTACGTCGCTTTCGGATAGGTGGGTGCAGTGGTCGGCCGACGCACAGTCGAGTTCAACAGCCAGTTCGATTGCACCGATGTTGCTGAGTTGGTTAGCGTGAATGCGCGGAGCGAGCCCTGCGGAAATTCCAGCGGTCAAGATCTCGCGAGCCTGGTCTACATCGAATGCGCCTCGGTCGCAGAAGACGTCGATCCACTTCGCGTGCTCGACGGCTCCGGCCAACATCGCACCGACCACCAGAGCGACGTATTCGTCAGCGCCTGTTTGGCCACGTTCGGCGAATTCTGCCGGCACCACGTGAGCCCCTAAGAAAGTGGTCTCGGTTGTGTGGGCCGATGCAATGCGCAGCGCACGAGATTCGTCTTCGACGGTTAGGCCGTAGCCGCTCTTGGTTTCGAATGTGGTGATTCCAGACGTGTGCATTTCGGCCACGAGTTTCCGCAGGTTTTCGGTTAGCTCTTCGTCGCTCGCTTGGCGGGTAGCGGCCACGGTGGTCTTGATGCCACCGGCCGAATAGGGGCGGCCCCCCATCCGTGCACTGAATTCATCCCCGCGGTCACCGGCAAACATCAGGTGCGCGTGTGAGTCGACGAAACCCGGGATGACCGCTCGCCCGCCAACATCCACGCGAGAATCGGCGTCCGGCAGATCGGCACTATTGCCCACCCAGGCCACGCGACCGTTGTCGATGACCATGCCCGCGCGTTGCAGCCCAGAGCCACCTAGTTCGCCGATTTTGCCTGCACCGAGCGTCTCGTCATTAGTGACGAGTGACCCGATGTTTGCAAATGCGACGCTGCTCACAAAACGAACCTATGCGATATCGAGCATCGGCACGTGCACGTGCTTGGTACGAGCCACTTCCTTAGCGATGTCATAACCGGCATCTACGTGACGAATCACGCCCATGCCAGGGTCATTGGTGAGCACGCGGTTGATCTTTTCGGCAGCAAGTGCTGTTCCGTCGGCAACGATTACCTGGCCGGCGTGAATCGAACGACCCATGCCAACGCCACCACCGTGGTGCAGTGAAACCCATGAAGCGCCAGATGCAACGTTCAGCATCGCGTTCAAGATTGGCCAGTCGGCAATCGCATCCGAGCCATCAAGCATCGCTTCGGTCTCGCGATAAGGCGAGGCAACTGAACCACAGTCGAGGTGGTCGCGGCCGATAACGATCGGGGCTGAAACCTCGCCGCGGGCGACTAGATCGTTGAATACCGCGCCGGCCTTTTCACGCTCGCCATAACCAAGCCAGCAGATGCGGGCAGGAAGACCCTGGAACTCGACGCGCTCCTGAGCCATCTTGATCCAGCGGTGCAGGTGCTTGTTCTCTGGGAAAAGTTCAAGAATCGCCTGGTCGGTGCGGTAGATGTCCTTCGGGTCACCCGAAAGAGCGACCCAACGGAATGGGCCTTTACCCTCGCAGAAAAGTGGGCGAATGTATGCCGGCACGAAACCAGGGAAGGCGAAGGCGCGGTCGTAGCCACCCTTGCGAGCCTCGTCGCGAATCGAGTTGCCATAGTCGAAGACCTCGGCACCCTTATCCATGAAGCCAACCATCGCTTCAACGTGGCGGGCCATCGACTCTTGTGAGCGCTTGGTGAATTCTGCCGGGTCGTCGATGCGAGCCTGAGCGGCATCTTCGAGCTTCATGTCGGCTGGGATGTAGAACAGCGGGTCGTGAGCCGAGGTCTGGTCGGTCACGATGTCGATTGGAACCTCGCGGCGAAGCAGCTCTGGCAAGACCGAAGCCGAGTTGCCGACTAGACCAATCGAGATGGCAAGCTTCTGGTTCTTGGCCTGAACCGCGCGATCGATCGCGACATCCAAGTTGTCATAAATCTCGTCGAGGTAGCGGTCGGCAAGGCGGCGGCGCAGGCGTGACTCGTCGACGTCGACGATCAAACAGGTGCCCTCGTTCATGGTGACGGCAAGCGGCTGTGCTCCACCCATGCCACCGCAACCACCGGTGACGGTTAGGGTTCCGGCCAGGGTGCCACCGAAGCGCTTTTCGGCAACCGCTGCGAAGGTCTCATAGGTGCCCTGAAGGATGCCCTGGGTGCCGATGTAGATCCATGAGCCGGCGGTCATCTGGCCATACATGGTCAGACCGAGGTTCTCGAGGCGGCGGAACTCAGGCCAGTTTGCCCAGTCGCCGACCAAGTTCGAGTTGGCGAGAAGCACTCGCGGTGCCCACTCGTGGGTGCGGAAGACTCCGACCGGCTTGCCAGACTGTACCAGCATGGTCTCGTCGTCGGCGAGGTTGGTCAGGGTCTTGACCATGGCGTCGAAGCTCGCCCAGTTGCGGGCGGCCTTACCGGTGCCACCGTAAACCACGAGGTTTTCAGGGTGTTCGGCGACCGCTGGGTCGAGGTTGTTGTGCAGCATTCGCAGGGCGGCCTCTTGAGCCCAGCCCTTGGCGGTGAGGTTTGATCCGGTGGCGGCGTGCAGTGGGCCGCGAGTTGAAGTGGTCATGGGTCAATAAAACCGGCTTTTCACCCGCGCGCCAACGCCGTTTTTGATGCTACTGTCTGAAATACGAGATTAGGAAACCGCCATGTCAAACGTACCAGCCGCCAGCCGAGCGCTGCTGATTCTGCGCACCCTGGCCAAGGCCGGTGCCCCGATGCCAGCGGCGGCGATTGCTGCCCGAGTCGGCATTCCGCGATCGTCGACCTATCACCTGCTGACCGCTATGCAAGAGAGCGGTTTCGTCATGCACTTCCCCGAGGATGAGCGCTGGGGCCTCGGCGTCGGCGCATTCGAACTCGGTTCGGCATACCTGCGCCACGACCCGCTCGAACGCCAGGCTCGCCCATTGCTCACGAAGCTGGTTCGCGAGACTGAAACCAAGTTGCCGGCGGTTGCCCAACTCGGAATTTTGCAGGGATCCGAACTTCTATATCTGGCCCGTGAGGTGCCGCACCGCCCGGTTACCCTGGTCACCGAGGTTGGTGTTCGCCTTCCGGCCCACCTGACGGCGTCTGGTCGTGCCATCCTGGCCGGCTTGGATGCTGCGCAGGTGCGCGCAACCTTCGCGAATAACAAAAGTTTTATAGATCGAACCGGGCTCGGGCCGAAGAACCTTCGCGAACTGACCGCCTTTCTGCGAGATGAGGCTGCCGCCGGTTTTAGTTCCGAGGATGGGTTTATTACCCAGGGGTATTCTTCGATCGCGGTCGCCGCAAAGAATCACTTGGGGCTATCGGTTGCGGCAATCGCGCTGACCTTCAGGTCGGAAGACGCGGATTCGGGGTTGAGAGCCGAACTCGCGTTAGCCTTGAAAGCCGCCGGAATCGAACTCAGCAAGCGCCTGGGCGGGCATTAACCTTGAGCGTCGAGTTGTTCCTGGGTTAGAACCGCAGGCTTCTCGGAACCGTAATCGATCCAGCCGACTCGATTCAAGTCTTTAGAGAACGAAATCACGAGCTGAAAATCATCCGGGTTCACCGAGTTTCCGCGGCTCAATGCATAAACCTTGCCCCAGCCATTGGCCTTGCCATCGTCATAGAGAACTACGCCTTGGTAGAAGCTCGAACCATCGGATGCGGTGAGTTTGACGCCCAGGGCTTGGGCGCAAAGATCGGTCACTTCTGCGGTGTTCTGCGGAAGCATGTAGGCGGAATAACCGTAGGTCGAATAGGCGACGGAGCCCAGCTCTTGGCCGAGGGCAACGAAGTCTCGGCAGACTGCAGCTGTATCGGTTGAAGATGGCGCCTTGAAGGAGGGCTCATAAAGCGGCTGTGAACACAGTAGGTACATACCGATGCAACCGCTGGCCATGTCGCCGGTTGGGGTGAAAACAGTTTTAGCGACGGCGCTTGTCACTGTAGCGACATAGGGATCGGTTGGCACGGTGCAACCGGTTAGTCCGCAAAGAAGCGCGAGAGCCGAAAATAGGCTGACGATGCGCTTCATAATTCCACTAGCCCTCGGTTGACTCTTCGCGAACGTCTTTCCAGAGTTCTTCTTCTGGCTTCAAGATCGAATAGGCGACTACGGCTGTTACCGCGATGGCAATTCCAACCGCGGCCCAGCCGTACGCCGGGTTCTTTGGCTGCTTAGTAACTCGACTGGCGACCTTCTTGGCGTTCGCTGCGGTCGCGGCAGAAACCTTCTTTGCGCCGGCGGTAGCGTCATCCCAGATTTCGCTAATAGCGGGCAACAGTTCTAGCAATTCGTGTAGGTCGAGTTTCTTAGCCATGGAACAATAGTAGGCATGACTGCACACACTTCAGTAGCGACCATCAACACAAACTATGGCGCAATCAACATCAACCTATTCGGCAACCACGCTCCAAAGACCGTCGAGAACTTCGAAGGCCTAGCGACCGGCTCAATTGAGTGGCGCGACCCTCGCACCGGTGAGGTTCAGACCGGCAAGCCGCTATACAACGGCGTAATCTTCCACCGCATCATCCAGCAGTTCATGCTGCAGGGTGGCGACCCAACCGGCACCGGTATGGGTGGGCCTGGCTACCAGTTCGGCGACGAAATCAACGCCGAGTTGAACTTCAACGAGCCTTTCAAGCTAGCCATGGCAAACGCCGGCCCTGGCACCAACGGTTCACAGTTCTTCATCACCACCGCACCAACCACCTGGTTGTTCGGCAAGCACACCGTATTCGGTGAAGTCGCTGACGAAGACTCAAAGAAGGTTGTTCTTGCAATCGAGGGCGTCAAGACCGCCCCTGGAGACAAGCCGCTTGAAGACGTAATCATCGAGTCAATTCACATCGAAAAGGCCTAATGACCTGTTACCGACACCCAGATCGCGAGGCATACGTTCGTTGCCAGCGATGTGAACGTTTCATCTGCCCAGAGTGTCAGATCGAAGCTAGTGTCGGTTTCTTGTGCCCGGATGACGCCGGCGGAACGGTTACCCAACTGAACCGTCGGCGCACCCGCGCCGCAAGGGTTCGCCAATCTGGGCCTCGCCCGGCGGTGACCCTCACACTCATCGGCATCAATGTGGCCATCTGGTTGCTGCAGATTATGCCGGGGTCTCTGGTTACCGACCTCTTCGCTTACGTGCCGCAGATTACCGCGGTTCAGCCTTGGCGAATGATCACGGCTGGTTTCGTTCACGACCCCTCAAACGTCTTGCACGTTCTTTTGAACATGTATTCGCTTTACATCTTCGGCCAGGTGCTCGAACCGATGCTTGGCCGCGCACGCTTTGCAGCGCTATACCTAATCTCACTTTTCGGTGGTTCTGTCGGTGTGCTTTGGTTGGCTAACCCGGATAGCTGGGTTGTTGGCGCTTCGGGTGCCATCTTCGGTCTGATGGCCGCATACTTTGTGATTCTGCGAACCCTTGGTCAGAACTCGAGCCAAATGCTTGGGTTGATTGCCATCAACCTCGTCTTCGGCTTCTTCTCATCTGGAGTGAGCTGGCAGGGTCACGTCGGTGGCTTGGTCACCGGCGGCATCGTTGCCCTGATTTTGGCAAACACTCGACAGCTTTCGCAGCAGGCTGCTCAGCGCCTAGGCCTAGTGTCGGTAGCGATCCTTTTGGTATTGCTAACCGTGTTCCGCGCAAACCTGCTTGGGCTTTAGCTCAGCAGCCCTTAGCTCAGCAGCCCTTAGCTCAGCAGCCCTTCGCGGCAACAATCGTCATCACGAAGTTGAACCCTTCATGGCGACAAAACTCGAAACTTTGGGAATTGAGTCATTTAGTAATTGCGCTTCAAAAAGGTGCGCAAAACAAGGGCTTTGCAGCCGTCGAATTACTAAATAACTCAATTGCCGCAGCAATGCCCCAGGTGGGCGGGGCCGGATGTGGGTATCAAGGTGTGAGGCCAGGATGTGGGTATCAAGGTGTGAGGCCAGGATGTGGGTCCCGCATTCTCGGTGTGCGAGTTCAAGAAGTGCGACGAAACAAAAGAAAAACCGCCGACTCGATGCAGAGGCATCGAACCGGCGGTTTTTGAATTCTTAGAAGATTACTTCCAGCGGGTAGACATCATGAAGCCGACCATGGCAATGCCGAAGCCGATCAGGATGTTCCAGTTCTCAAGGTTCCACGGGGTACCCGCGCCTAGAGGGAACTGTGCGCTCGACACATAGTAGGTGATGATCCATACGAGACCGAGAATCATGAAGCCAAACATGACTGGCTTGAACCAGACCGGGTTAGGCAGTTCTTCGGTGTTCTCGGTCGGCAACTTTGGCGCGCGAGGCTTTGAAACCTTGGCAGGCTTCTTACGTGATGATGATTCAGGCATGCGGTAATTCTAATGCCATTGACGGTAGCGGTAGGCTTAAATCAACATGACAAAGATTTTGGTTCTCGACAACTACGACAGCTTCGTTTACACGCTGAACGGCTATCTGCAGCAACTTGGTGCAGAGACCGAGGTTTTGCGCAACGATATCGTTACCGAAGCCGAGTTGCCAGCACTGCTAGAAAAATATGACGCGGTGCTTTTGAGCCCCGGCCCGGGAACCCCGGCCGCTGCCGGCCTGAGCATTCCAACCGTAAAGCTGGCCCTGCAGACGGGCAAATCAATTTTCGGAGTCTGCCTTGGCCACCAGGCCATCGCCGAGGCCATGGGCGCAACCGTCACCAGCGCCGATGAGCTTATGCACGGCAAGACATCCGAGGTAAAGCACGACAACTCGCTGGTTTTCAAGGATGTTCCACAGCCTTTCACCGCAACCCGTTATCACTCACTTGCCGTGGTCGACTCGACTGTGCCAAACGACTTGATCGTTACGGCACGAACCATCCCTGGTGAGAATTCAAAGGGTGGCGTGATCATGGCGCTTCAACACAAGACCCTGCCGATTTATGGTGTGCAGTATCACCCGGAGTCGGTTTTGACCGAGGGTGGTTATCAGATGCTTGGAAACTGGCTCGAATCAATCGGTCTCAAAGGTGCAGCCGAGCGCGCAAAGTCGCTTTCACCGTTGGTGAAACTCTAAACAAGGTTTATGCGCGCAGGCGAAGCAGCGCAGCTACCTAGTTACAACCCACGTACAAGATGATGGCAGAACCCTGCGGGGCTAGGCCCGGCAAGATTGACTGCTCGACAATGATCGTGCCCTGAGTCTTACCCGCTGGGCAAGAGCCACCTTGAACTGCGATGCTTACGGTTAAGCCAACTTCTGGTGATGACATCTTGCTCTGAGCGTCTGATGTCGAGAGGTTGCGCACGTCAGGTACGTTCACCTGTCCGTTCGAAATAACCAAGTTCACAACGCTGCCCTGGGCAACATCGGCGTTAGCAATTGGGTCGGTTTCGATAACCTTGCCAGCCGCAACGGTCGCGCTGTTTGCCTGGGTGATGGTGCCGAGCGTGAGCTGCGCCGCCATCAGTGCCGCGGTGGCTTCGCTTTCAGACATGCCAATCAGAGTTCCAGGCACCTTTACGGTGGTCTTACCCGATGACACATAAACGGTGATTGTGGTGTTGTCTGGAACCTTGGTTCCGGCAGTCGGGTCAGTGTGAATGATGGTGTCAAGCGGAATGGTCTCGCTTGCTTCATAGACCTTGGTTACCAGTAAGTGCTGGGCAGTCAAGGTGTTGTAGCCCTCGTCGTAAGTCTTGTTGGTCACATCGGCCACCGAGATTCCGGTTGAACCAGGGGTGATGTTTAGGTTGAAGCCGTTCAGAGTGAATAGCCAAACCATGAGACCGATTAGAACCACACCAACACCAGAACCGATGCCCCAGAGCAGGCTCGACTTCGGCTTGCCACTAGGAATGTATTTGATGGTTGGCTGAGCAGCGGTTGGCAGTTCTACGCCAAGTTCGGCGAATGGGTTCGTTGATGGACCCTCGGTGTTGAAAACTTCGGTCTTGTTTAGGTCTGCTGAGACCTGAGCCGGTGCAGATTCGACTGGTGAACTTTGGGCCTCCGGTGCTTCGGCTGCCGGGGTTTCGACCAGTTCAGCACCGGCTGAAGCCAATAGGGCATCGAATTCGTCGAAACCGGTGGTAAAGACCTCGGTTGGTGCAAAGGCAGGGTTTACCGATTCGGGCTCGACCTCGGCGTCAGCCGACGCCTCTTCAACCGGAAGGTCAATCGACGGAGTCTCAACCTCTGGCTCTGGCTCGAAGGCTAGGGCGTGGGCTGGCAGTTCATCCGTGGTGTTTTCGAGAACAACCGCGTAGGCGGCAAGCAGGTGCTCGCGGAACTCTTCGGCGCTCTGGAAGCGCTCGTTGCGGTCTTTGGCAAGTGCACGCAGAACCACGGCGTCCATCTCAGGCGAAACGTTTGAATCGAACTCTGATGGTGGAACCACGGCTTCGCTTACGTGCTGGTAGGCAACCGAAACGGCAGACTCACCCTTGAACGGCGGGCGACCGGCGAGCATTTCATAAAGCAGAACTCCGGCCGAGTAGAGGTCGGTGCGAGCGTCAACCGACTCGCCCTTGGCCTGCTCTGGCGAGAAGTATTGTGCGGTGCCAACGATGCCGCTGGTGTGAGCGACGGTAGCCGAGTTTTCAGAAACAGCTCGTGCAATGCCGAAATCCATGACCTTGACCTGACCGGCCTCGGTGATCATCACGTTTGCCGATTTGATGTCGCGGTGCACAATGCCGGCGCGGTGCGAGAACTCGAGCGCGGTCAGCACGCCGGTCTCAAAGTCGATGGCCTCTTGCAGCGTTAGACGACGCTCGTGCAGAAGGTCGCGCAGCAACTTGCCATTCACGTATTCCATGACAATGAAAGGGTGGCGGTTGGTGTTGCCGTTTGAGTCAACGGTCACATCCTCGCCAGCGTCATAAACGCGAACGATGGTTGGGTGAGCCATGCGAGCCGAAGCCTGAGCCTCCTGGCGAAAGCGGGCCTCAAAGTTTGGGTCATTCGCAAGGTCGGCCTTAAGCAGTTTGATTGCAACCGTGCGGCCAAGGCGGGTGTCGACACCCTCGTAAACATCGGCCATGCCACCACGACCGATGAGGTTTCCTACCTCATAGCGGCCTGCAATTACGCGCTGGTTTGATGACACCGAGTGCTCTACTTTCCCTTGTGTTTCGGTCTTGCGACCGGCTTATCAGTCTACTTATTGCTGCTGAGATTTTGCTGGTGAATTTATTGAGTTGGAGTTGGCGTTGGCGATGTTTCACCGGTGTCGGGCACATAGTAAAACAGCTTGATGCTCGAACCTGCCGGCATGTTTCCAAGCGGGGTAGCGTCGTAGACCGTCATCGACTTCGGGTCGTCTACCGGCACCAGTGTTCCGCCAACCGCCTCGGCTACTAGACCTTTGGCGGTGAGTGTAGTCAGTACATCCGAGATTTGCTTGCCTTGGATGTCGGCAAGTAGCACCGTGACCGGGGTCGGTGCGGTCGGGTCGCCAGATGAAGACACGGATGGCTGGCTCGACGGCGTCACCGTCACAGTTGGAACCGGAACCGGCTGCATCGAACCAATCACAATGGCGACAACCACCGAGATTGCGGTCAGACCAAGCACCACAATGATGGCAACCCAAGGCCAAACAATCGGCTGGGTAGGCTGGGGTGCGGTGTCGGTGAGCGTAGCGATTTCGGTAGTGCGGTCGGTCACCTGCTTGATCTGTTGAATCAGTTCGGTGGCGGCCTGCGAACGCGGGGCAGTTGGCAGCAACGCCTCGGCACGCTGGGCAAGAATCAACGCGTTCTCAGGGCGCCCGCTGGCCTTCTTGGCCAAGCAAGACATGACAAGCTTGCGAACGCGCTCATCGATTTCTGCCGGTAGAGCCGGAGGCATGTCGTTGATCTGTGCCATCGCGATAATCATTTGCGAGTCACCGCCGAATGGGCGCTTTCCGGCGAGACATTCGTAGGCCACGATGCCCAGCGAGTAGATGTCGGTAGAAGGTGTCGCCGGCTTACCGGTGGCTTGCTCTGGAGACAAGTACTGCACGGTGCCCATCACCTGGCCGGTGGCGGTTAGACCAACTTGATCGGCCACTCGGGCGATGCCGAAGTCGGTGATTTTTACTTGACCCTCTGGGGTAATCAGCAGGTTGCCCGGCTTCACATCGCGGTGCACAAGACCGGCCTCGTGGGCTGCGTAAAGCGCGCGGGCGGTCTGCGCCACGATGTCCATGACCTTGGTTTCAGGCAAGACCTTGTCGCGTTCAAGGATGCGCGCCAGTGAATCGCCAGGCACATACTCCATGACCAAGAATGCCCAACCAGAGTCTTCGCCATAGTCGAACACGTTGGCGATGCCCTCGTGGTTAACCATCGCGGCGTGCTTGGCCTCGATGCGGAAGCGTTCGATGAAGCTCGGGTCACCCATGTACTCTTGCTTCAAAATTTTGATGGCCACCTGGCGAAGAATGACTTCGTCTTCGGCAAGCCAAACCTCGCCCATGCCGCCGACGGCGATGCGGCTGATGAGCTTATAGCGCCCTCCGAAAAGCTGATCTACTTCTGGTTTCACTTGCGCAACACCGCCTCCATGACCTTCTTGGCAATCGGGGCCGCCAGTGAGTTGCCTCGACCGCCCTGGCCCATTCCTCCACCATTGGCAACTACAACTGCAACGGCAACCTGAGGGTTGTCGGCAGGCGCAAAGCCGGTGAACCAAAGCGTGTAGGGCTCGCCCTGGCCGTTCTGCGCGGTGCCGGTCTTGCCGGCAACAGAGACACCCTTGATTTGGGCGTTCGAGCTAACACCTCGGGCAACGGCACCAATCATCATGTCGCGAACCTTGGCTGCTGTGGTTGCGCTCATTGGCGAACCTAGCTGCTGAGGTGATGGGGTGCTTAGCGCGGCAAGGTTAGAAGAAAGCACGGTCTCGACCAGATTCGGCTTCATCATCAAACCGCCGTTGGCAACCGCGGCAGACATCATGGCAACCTGCATCACGGTGACGCGGTCATCGAATTGTCCGAATGCAGAGAGGCCGGTCTGGGCATCATCCATGCCGGTCGGATAAACGCTCGGGGTGATGGTCAACGGCACCTTGATCGATTTGCCGAAGCCGAACTTTTCGGCCTGGGCGCGAATCACATCCTGGCCAAGCAGAATGCCAAGTTGAGCCATCGGTACGTTGCAAGAGAATCGAAGGGCATCGGCAATCGAAACCGTTGCCTTGCCACCGCACTTGCCTTCGCCCGAGTTCTGCACATAAACGTTGGTGCCAGGCAGCTTGAACTTGACCGGGTTTGGCAGGGTGCTCTCGGGGGTGTACTTGCCGCTCTCGATTGCCGCGGTGGCTACCAAAATCTTGAACACCGAACCCGGCGCATAAAGCTCGGTGGTGGCACGGTTCTTAAGCGGGTCGAGCTTCGAGTTCAACAGGTCGTTGTAGTTCTTGGTCGAGTCGACTCCGTTGTGAACCGATAGCAGGTTCGCGTCGAAACCCGGCTTTGAAACTAGGGCAAGGATGTTGCCAGTCTTAGGCTCAATCGCAACCACGGCGCCGGTCTTGTCACCAAGGGCATCCCAGGCAGCCTTCTGAACCACCGGGTCGATGGTTAGTTCAACCGAGGCTCCGGTAACCGGGTTACCCGAGAACAGGGCGCTGATCTGCTCGAAGAACTGGGCTGAGTTCTGGCCGGTTAGGTACGAGTTCATTGCCGACTCTAGGCCGGTTGCGCCCTGGTAGTTCGAGAAGAACCCGGTTAGGCCCGAATACATCGGGTCGGTGTAGGTGCGCAGGTAGTGATAGACGTCGTCGGCCTGCTTCGAGTATGCAATCGGCTGACCGTCAATCAAGATCGAGCCGCGCTGCTTCTTGTAGCTGTCGTAAACCGATCGAACGTTGCGCTGATCTTGAGAAAGCGTCTCTGCCGAAAGCACCTGAATTGAAGTGGTAGCCACAAACAGCGTCAGGAACATCATGAAAATGACGATGCTCACACGGCGAAGTTCTCTATTCATTAGTTCACCGCCCCGATAACGCGTTGACCGCTGCCCATTGAATCTGAAATGCGCAATAGAACACCGATGATGATCCAGTTGGCAATCAGCGACGAACCACCGGCCGCCAAAAGTGGGGTGGTCAAACCGGTTAGTGGAACCACGCGGGTGACTCCGCCGATGACGATGAACAGCTGAAGGGCAATAACGAACGAAAGACCTACGGCAAGCAGCTTCGAGAAGTCATCGTTGTGGTTGAAAGCGATGCGAACACCGCGCGAAACGAGAAGCAAATAAAGGGCAAGGATGGCGAACATGCCGACCAAACCGAGTTCTTCACCCAGCGAGGCGATGATGAAGTCGCTCTCGGCCAGTGGAACCAGGTGGGGTAGCCCGCCGCCGAGACCGGCACCGAGTAGGTTTCCGTGCGCCAATCCGAAGATGCCCTGAACCAGTTGGTAGCTGCCGCCGATTGCGTCGTAGTGACTCTGGTCAAAAGGGTTTAGCCAGGCGTCGAATCGGCTGGTCACGTAGTCGGCAACGCGGCTGGCAACCAAGGCGCCCGAAATTGCCATGGTCAAACCCACAACCACATAAATTGAGCGGCCGGTTGCCACATAAATCATGACGATGAAAAGACCGAAGTAAAGCAGTGAGGTTCCGAGGTCGTGTTGCAGAACCAGAACCAGAAGACTGGCTACCCAGATCGAGATGATTGGGCCAAGTTCGCGGGCACGTGGAATGCGCACGCCGAATACCTTGCGACCAACGATTGCGAGTGAATCGCGACGAGTCACGAGATAGCCCGCGAAGAAAACCGTCAGAGCAATTTTGGCGAGCTCACCCGGTTGGAAGGTCAGCGGACCGATGCCAATCCAAAGCCGGGCACCGTTGATGCTTTTGCCAATAAACGGCAGCATCGGTGAGAGCAATAAGCCAACACCGAGAAACATGGATACATAAACATAGCGACGCAAGAAGAGGTGGCTCGGCACAAAAATGACCACAACCGCGGCTACTGCGATTGCCAGGCAGGTCCAGGCAATTTGCTTGCCGGCAAAAAGTTCGGTGCCCTTGATCAACTCGGTGTGGAGGTCGAGTCGATAAATCTCGGCTATGCCCAGACCATTGAGCACCACCCCAATCGGCAGAATCAGCGAATCTGCTTCGCTGGCACGGATGCGTAGCACGAAGTGAATGGCAATAACTGCCGCCGAGAAAGGCAAGAAATAGAGCCAGAAGTCGCTTCGCAAAACCTGAAGCACCGAAAGTTGAATTTGAGCCAGTTCAAACGCGAAGAGGCCGACGGCCAAGACCAGTAGCCAGGCTTCGATGTTTCGATTGCGCGGAATCACTCTAATGATCTTTGGAATGCGAATAGATTCGGTCAGATTCGTGAAACTCACTTGGTCACCACCGTTTTGGTGAGTTCGTGCAAGATTCGGTCGGCATCCTTGCGATCGGTTGCGGTGATTGATCGCTCAACCAAGTAGCGCTGGTAATCAGGCAAGTCAGAAAGCAAAATATTTGTTTTTTCAAATACCGAAGAGAACTTCAAAGGCCCGAGCGATTCCTTGATGCCCTTATAAATCGTGACGTAACCACCGTTGTCGGCAACGTAGTAGCGATCTTGACTCCAGTTGTAAACGCCAATGACGCCAGCGGCAATACCTGAGGCAATGAGAATCACGGTTGCCAACTGACGAACGTAGCGCCAACGAATGGTTGTGCGGGTTTCACGCAAGATCTTCTCGAGGTATTCGTCAGATTCAGGCACGTAGTTGGTCGGGTCTTCGGTGCGGCGAAGAATGATGTCTGGCAGGTTGAGCGGGTTAAGAATCTTGAGAATGCGACGACCCTTGCGGTCATCGATAACCACATCGTTTGCACCAGAACCAACGAAGCGAGCAGAAGGGTTGAAGTCATTCTGAGTCTTGGCGTTGACGATATCGACAACCACAACCGTGACGTTGTCGGGTGCCCCAAACTCCAGAGCTTCGCCAACCAAGAGTTCGGTTGCTTCATCCGAGTCGATCTTTGAAAGCATCAGGCGATCCATGACGCTCTCTGGCACAACGCCAGAAAGGCCATCCGAGCAGAGCATCCAGCGGTCGCCGGGCAAGACATCGTAGGTTTCGATGTCGATTTCTGGAAACTCCTCCATGTCGCCGAGCACGCGCATGAGCACGCTTCGACGAGGGTGAACCAGCGCCTCTTCGGCAGTAATGCGGCCGGTTTCAACGAGGCGCTGCACGAAGGTGTGGTCGGCCGTGATCTGCTTTACTTCGCCACCGCGGGCTCGATAAATTCTTGAGTCGCCGATGTGGGCGATGGTGGCCTTATCGCCAACGATGGCCATTCCCGAGAATGTGGTACCCATGCCCGAAAGCTCAGGGTGCTCTTGGCAAGATTCGCGCAGAATCGAGTTTGCTTGCCAGATGGTCTCTTTTAGAACTGCGCCAGCTTGCTCAGCGCTGTCATAAATGGCATCCGCCTGAGCAACGCGCTGGGCCACTAGAGCCGAGGCGATGTCGCCGCCCGCGTGACCACCCATGCCGTCGGCAACGAAGAACAAGTTGTATCCGGCGTAGCCGGAATCTTGGTTGCTCGAACGTACGCGACCGATATCGGAGGCCGCATAGCTGATGGTCTTGATTGCCATGTCTTGGCTAGCTTCGAAGCTCGAAGACGGTCTTGCCAACTCGAACCGGGGTATTGAGTTTTACCACTGCCGGCGTGCCAACGCGGCTGCCGTCGAGGTAGGTGCCGTTAGTTGAGTTCAGATCTTGAATCAGCCAGTCGTTATTAATCAAAATCAGCTTGGCATGGTGTGTAGAAGCATATTCGTCGTCGACAATCAGGTCTGAATCTGGGCTGCGACCGATGGTAATTTCGCGACGTTCGAGGCGAACCATCTGGCCGGTGCGCTCACCCTCAATGATCACGAGTTTGGTAGCCGTGCTACCGGTTGGCTCGCTCACCAAGGTCGGCGCTCCGGCAATCGGTGCCGAGTTGCCAACCGGCGCAGAGATTACCTCTGGTGCGTTTGCGGCTGCAACGCGGCTAACCACCTTCTGGCCAAATAGATCGGCACGGATAACCGAGATGATGCTGAATACAAAAATCCACAGAACTGCCACGAAACCGAGGCGAACGATAAATAGCGCTAACTCACTCATTGATGGTTCTCGCAATCACTCTGAAGGTGAAGTCGCTGCGACCGGCCTGAATCAAGGTGTTGTCGGCAATGGCAACTTCGTCAATCTTTCGGCCGGCGACCATAGTTCCGTTGGTGCTGCGCAGGTCGTGAACGGCAGCATTCTTGCCATCCCAGACGATTTCGAAGTGCTTGCGGCTCAGGCCGTTGTCATCGATTTGAATGTCGGCGCTGGCATCGCGGCCCACAGAGGTGTGCGCCTTGTTTAGCAAGAAGCGTTTGCCGGCAACGTCAAGGGTCGGCATCCACTCAACCTTGGTGTTCTGGCTGGTCGAACGAACTGTGACCTGACCCATGTTTAGGCTCTGGTCTTCAATGAGTTTGATTGCCAGGGCGGCGCCAAACTGGAAGCCCTGCTTCATCGCGTGACGGGTGGTCAGCTCGGTGAGCTCGCTAATCAGTGATTCGCCGAGGGTTGCCATGCGCTTGAAGTCGGGGGTGGCCAAACTAACGCTAAAGGTGTTTGGTGCAAGGATGCGGTCTCGGCTGAGAATGCTTGCCTTCGAGTCCATTTCGGCACGGATGGCGGCAGCAATTTCGACAGGCTGAATCTCAGACTTGAAAGTCTTGCTGAAGGCGCCATTTACAACGCGCTCCAGACCTTTCTCAAAGTTCTCTAAAAAGCCCAATTTGTCCTTTTCCTATTGCTCTGGCTTAGTTTATCTGCGCAATCAGACAACTCGAGGTAGGTTGGGCCGCGCTCTGGCTTCGCTGGGAATCGGCTGGCAAGACACTTACAGCATCCTGAAATTCGCTCACTCAGCGTTCGAAGTTTTCTAGATTCGTTTTTGGATCCGCAATCCAACGAAAGGAACAACAATGAAAAAGAAGACACTAAAGCTCACTGCAGTTGCAGCCGGAGCAGTAGTTCTAGCCGGGGCAGCTTTTGCAGCCCCATCTTTTGCATCTGCAAAGCACCACTCGTTCAAGGCGGCATCGTCTTCGTCGGCGGGCGCTACCGAAACCGCGCCAGTTTTCGGTGGCAAGTCTGGTGACGCTACCGACGGTAAGTTCAAGGGCGGCATTCCTGCCGATCGGGTTGAGTCAACCGTCGCAGCGACCATTACCGGTGTGCCAAGCACCGTAACTGATCTAGAAGTCGCAGAGCACAGCGCGATGTTCTTTGCATATGAATACACCGGAACAGCTCCGACCACTCAGCCAACCACCGGGGGTCACCCGGCCCGCTTCGAGGCAGCATCACTAACTAATGGAACCGTCGCCGGAACCCTAGGATTTTTGTCGCCGAAAACCGCCGGAACCTACAACGTCGCCGTTTACACATCTAGCAGTGACGCCACTGCAGATCTAGTGACCATCGTCGTTGACTCTGCCGGTAAGGCAACCGCAACCTCGGCGACTGCCCTGACCGCAACATACGACGCAAATGTCAAGGCTCCTGGTTTAGGCCACGGACCTAAAGATGGCAAGGCACCAAAGGGTGACCGCGGGCCAAATGCGGGCAAGGGCCCTGAAGCTGGCCGTGGCCCACACGGCCCACACGGCGAACGCGGTGGCGATAAGGGTGGTTCAGGTTGGGTTCCGTCAACCACGGCAACTCCGGCACCGATCACTAACAACTGATTTGACTGCCAATCGCGGCTAACTTTCTCTCACTTTGGTTAGACGCGAAGTAAACGAAAAATCCCTCCCGGAAATGAGTCACTGGGAGGGATTTTTTCGCTACCACATGTATGTCCTCAAATGACCAGGTTCTAGCAATCTGTGGATAAACCGCCTACAGTTTTAAGTAAGGCAACTGGGGGTTGCTGATTTGATGGCGGAACGGCCCATGAAAGGGGTGACTGTGTTCTCAGTCAGACGCACCCTTTTTGGTGCTGACCGTTCAACCTCGGCAATCAAACTTGTGCTGGGTTTGATGCTTGCTCTATTGATGGCCTTGTCTGGAATTGCCCCGGCTCAGGCAACCCACCTTCGCGGTGCCGTTGGTACCGTCAGCTACGACGCCAAGGCTAAGACTGTCACCGTCAACTCGACCATGGTCGAGCGCAAGGATGCTTGTACTACTTACTCTGCTACTAACAGCATGTGTACGTTCTTCCCGTTCCCTACAATCACCCAGGTTGACCGCACATCGGGTGCGACTGTGTCGACCATCAAAATGTGTTCCGGTCAAAATACCGCACCTACTTACAGAAACTTTGATGGCACATCAGACCCGCTCTTTAACATCTTCACCACCACATACGTCGTTGATGTTTCTTGCCCAACCTTCACCACAGCTTTTGACTACGTATTCAGCCAAACCGGCAGCAACCGAATTGCCGGCATTAAGAACACCACTAACCAGGTAATTCAGTTTGCCGGTCGCGTGAGCTTCTTAGGTTCAAATACCACGCCGTCATACAACACCGGCTATCTAACCAACGTTCCTTACGACGTAAGCTCCTCTGCCGTATTCACAACTAACCTCAATGCGCTCTCGCAGACCGGTAGCTCGGTAACTTACAGCTTGGTTACCGACCAGACGGCAAGTCTCGGTGGCTACGGTGCAAGCAAAATACCTTGTTCTTACCTGAACACTTCAACCGGTGAATTCAAGATCAGCTCGAGCCTTTGTGTCGGAACCGAAAACTATGTGACCGCATTCTCGGGTGGCACTCCAACCGCACCGATCTTTTACGTGCTTAAGACCTTGGCCAAAGACAGTGCGAATCAGTACGTAACTCGAGATGTGCTTCTACAGTTTGCGTCTGACCCAACTAACCACGCTCCAGTAATCACTCGCTCGTCACCTACCGGCGCGGGAATAACGATTACAGCAGGTTCGACCACCACCATTTCTTACTCGGCCACGGATGCCGATGCGGCTCAGAACTTGGTTTGGACAACAAACACGTTGCCAAGTTGGGCTACCTTCACTTGGACAAAGGGTGTCAGCCCTCGCTCGGCAACCCTCGTTCTATCACCGCCGTTAGGCACGGCCGATACAGCATTTACGATTCAAACCACTGTCACCGATGATGCGGTATTCGCACAGAGTGCGACAAACAATATCGACATTCAGCTTGGCTCTTCAATGGTTTTGCCGCCAGGAGCACCTAGCCAACCGACTGTCTTGCGTGACCCAACCACTAACACCACACTGAATGTTGCCTTCACGCCGGCCGCAACCGGTGGTTCGCCTGCAACCTACACTCTTACCGCGACTCCAACTAATGGTGGTGCTTCGGTAACCGCTACTTGCACCGTTGGAACCGTGACCACAAACTGCCCTGCTACTTCCGGTGGCCGTTACACATTCAAGATCCCTGGCACCAACGCGGCTCTGATTTACCAAGTAGTTGTGACAGCAACAAATAGTTCAGGTTCTGCTTCGTCACCCGCTAGCGCAGTAACTGTTCCGGTGCTTAGCGTCAACAATGCTTCGGTGACCCTGAATGTTGGCACTGCTTACACCTCAGCCAATGCACCGTATGTCATCACCAACACCGGTGGAACTGCTACCTACACAAGCACCACTTTGCCGGCAGGGTTGACCATTGCATCTAGCACTGGAGGTTTCACCGGAACGCCAACTGCGCAGGGAACCACCGTTGTCACCTTTACTGCAACTAACGCAGCGACCTCTGAAACGGCAACCATCCAGGTCACTTTCAACATCACCGCTGCCGCCGCCCAGACACCGGTAATTACCTTCCCTTCCCCGTACCCAACGGTGACCGGTCAAAACTATCTCGGTGTCTCTCTGCACACCATCGCCAGCTCTTCGCCGGCCGCACCAACTCTTACCGCTGGCGTGCCGAGTGGTTATGTGATTCCACTGCGCGCAACTTCGACGAACCCAAACAAGCCGATCATGTTCTATGCGGCCTACAGCTCTGGTTCGACTGCGCCAACAGTTACGGCAGCAACTTTCACTTCGACTAGCTACCAGCAATCTGGGGCTACACCAAATGCCTCGTATGTGGTGCCTACCACATCTAATAGCTGCCAGCTGTTCAACCTGGGTGGAACCGTGTACTTGCGCTACTTCCGCACAAGCACGAGCAGCAGCGCAAAGACTTGCTTTGTTTTTGCAATGCAGGCGGCTGATTCGGCCAACGGTTTCTCGGCGTCGTCAGTGACTTCGGCGCGTAGCGCCTACTTCACTAAAACTTCTGGAGCGACGCTCGGTGTGCCGAGCGCAACCATTACCAACAGCACGATTTCAGTGCCGGTTGGAACCCCGGTAACTTCGCCAACCATCAACTACACAAGCACCAGCACAAGCTACGCGGCAACCTATTGCACCATTACCGGTAACACTCTTCCAGCGGGAGTGACACTAGACTCCCTCGACTGTGTGCTCACCGGAACTCCGACAGCGATTACTGCAACCACTAGTTACACGCTGAACCTCATTAACAGTGAGGGAACCACGACTCAGGCAGTGTCAATCACCGTAACCGGTCGCGCTCAGACGATTACGATGCCTCAGGCAAACGTTGCCAGCTTGGCCAACCCAATCACCTTGGTTGCCTCGGCTTCGTCAAACTTGACGCCGATTACCTTCGTCAGCAACAGCACCGGCGTTTGTACTGTCAACTCTTCCACCGGTGTGGTTACTCCGGTAATCTCGACCGGTTCAGGAACCTGTTCGATTACAGCTACGCAGGCAGGTAACTCAACGGTTTGGGCTCAGGGAACAGTAACCACTACCTTCGTGCTCGGTGCGGCAACGCCTGTTTTGGCTCTCACCGCCAACACTTCAGCCGACAAGGTTATGACGGTTCAAACCTCATACCCGTCGGCAATTTCATTCTCTGACACCGCCGGCACAGCGGCAACCTACCGCCTGTTCGATGCTGCCGGTGAAGTGCTAACTACACCGGATGGCCTCGCGTTCGATTCGACCACGGGTGTTCTTTCGGGAGCACCAGAGGCGAAACAGCTAAAGACCACTTACTACATCATTGGTTACAACGTAAACGGCACGGCTTCTAACCGCCTTTACTTCACGCTTACCATCAATGCTCTTGACCAGACAATCACGTTTGATCAGCCTCAGGCGATGGTGCTTAACCAGGCCGACCAAGGCCTAGGTGCAACTGCATCTAGTGGAATGTTGGTTACCTACACAACGAGCACTCCGACCATCTGCCGCATCAATGCCAACGGCACCGTGACCGCACTTTCAGTGGGTGGCTCATCGCCAGCAACTTGCACCATTACGGCAACTCAGGCCGGAGACAACAAGGCGTTCAATGCTGCACCATCGGTGAGCAAATCGTTTAGCGTGACAACTGCCGTTGCAGCACCGAGTATTTCGCTAACCAACACTGAAGTGGTCTTGACCGTAGGCAAGCCTTTCTCACTACCGTTCGACACAATCAACACCGGTGGAACAGCAACCTATACGATTTCACCTGCGCTTCCTACCGGCCTAGTTTTCGACCCGGTATATGGAGTCATAAGTAATAGCGTTGCTCAGGTAACCAGCGCTCGAACCCAGTACACAATTACTGCGTCGAACGCGACCAGTTTCACCTCGGCAACATTCTGGCTGACCGTTGCTGGAACCCCTCAGGTTATTGCTGTAGCTGGCTCGGCAACTGCGACGGTTGGAACGAGCTCGGCGACTCAAACTCTTCGAGTCACGCTCGACCCGACGAGCCAGTTGGCTTTGACCAGCCTCACTGTGACCACCGGAAACAACACGGTTTGTTCACTAAACCCGAGCACTCTAGTTCTTACAGCTCTTGCCTATGGAACTTGTGTGATCACAGCTACACAAGCTGGTAACGCAACCTATTCGGCAGCCACTGCGACCTTTACCGTGGCCGTTTCTCAAGCGCCAACCATGTCGCTTTCGCCATCTTCGCTTTCTTACTCTCAGGGTGTTGTGGTTTCAAACCCATTCACCATTACCACTTCGGGTAACCCAATCACCAGCTACACCCTGACCGATTCTTCAGGTAACGCAGTGAGCACGGTTGCGGGCTTGACTTTCAACACAGCCACCGGCCAATTGAGCGGAACGACAACCACTGTTCTGTCTCTAACCACTTACACCTTGACTGCACTTTCGGCAGCAGGCAATGTTTCTCGCACATTCACCCTTACCGTAACTTCTTCGGCAGCAGCTATGGCCATGAGTTACAGCAACTCGTCTTCGGTAACCAGTTACACGCTTTCGGGGCTAACCGTTGGCACGCCAGTTGCGAGTGCCTACACGATCTACAACAGCGGAACCGCAGCTCTGAGTTATTCAATAAGCAACTCGACCTGCACCACCGCGCTTTCAAATGCTGGTTTGACCTTTAACACCGCAACCGGCCTACTCAGCGGAACGCCGACCGCACTTATGACCGCGGCCACTTGTACGATCACAGGCGCATCATCGGTTTCTGGCGTTTCAAATGGCACGCTCACGCTGACACTTGCAACGAACTCAATCGCTGCCGGTAAGTCGGTAGTCGCTACAAGCGCCGCTACTGGTTCTGGAACTAGCTGGTCATTGCGCGGAACTTCAACCTCGGGTGGTTTGGCCGCGTCTTCTGGATCACCAATCACAAACGCTGTTCAGTTCTGCTACTCATATCAAGACCCAACACTGCAGGCAAACACCACCTGCACCACAGCGGCCTCTCTGACCGCCACAACTTCAACTACCTATAGCAACTCCCCATCTGGGCTGCTTTCTGGCAAGACTTACTACTACCAAATTCGAGTGAACAACGGAAACGGCCTAGTGGTCGGTTCGATTGTCAACTTCGTGACATCGCTTGCGCCAGTGGTGACGGTAAACGCGCCAACCCTTATTGACGCCACCTCTGCCAGTGTCACCGGAACCGTAGACAACTTCTTGTCGGGCACCACAAGCATTTACGTTTGTTACTCGACGGTAGCCACCACCTCGGGTGGCATGCTTTCGACTTGTTCGCTGGGCACAAGTCGTGTAAACGTAAATAACACGGTTGCTACCTCAGGGCCGGTCGATGTTTCTGCTTTACTAACTGGTTTGACCAATGGCAGTGTCTATTACTTCCAGCTAATCGCAGTGAATGGAATCGGAACCGGTTACTCGACCACTCCGATTAGTTCGAACGCCGCAACGAAGTTCACAGCGTCAGTTGCTCCACGCGTAGTTAGCGATGTCGTCCTCGATGTGACCAGCACAATCGGCACCGTTTCGGGAATGGTTAACCCAGGCGGTATTGCCACTACCTATACCGTCTGCTACTCGACTCACGCGATTGCAGCGAACACCACTGACTGTGCATATCCGGTTAGCCCACCTTCGGCGGTCACCGGCGTGATCACACTCACGGCTGACTCGACCGATCAAGATGTGTCTGCAACCATCACTGGCCTTACGACTCGAACCTTGTACTACTACCGAATCATTGCTAAGAATGCTGCCGGAGTTGGCTACGGTGACCAGTACACGTTCATGACCACCGGTGCCCCGCTTGTTACCGTCGGAACTCCGGTGAGCCAGTCGGCAACCAGTTATCAGCTGGTCGGCACAGTAAACCCTGGCGGTCTAGAAACAACCAATTTGCAGTATTGCATCGGCACCACCACGACCTTTGCTAGCTGCACTCCAATCTTGTTGGCAAACCTGCCGGCTAGCGTTTCAGCAGTCACTGTAACGGCGGTAGCCACCGGCCTTTCTGCGGCCACAACCTATTACGTCTGGCTAAGTGCAACCACCAGCATCGGAACGGTTTCTGCCGGCGGATCTGCTGTTTCGTTTACAACGGGTGCCGCTACGGCTGCACCGACCTTGACCCCGGCCGCGATTTCTGGCAGCACCACCGCGGGAAGTTCGCCGAACATCACCGCTTCTGCAACGACTCACGTTTCGTTGAACACCGGAAACCTTTCTACCTCGGTTTACATTTGCTACTCGGTATCGAGCGACCTATCTACTTGCACCTATCAGCTGGTTGGCAGCTACTCAGCAAGCCCAACCTCGGCTAGCCCAAGCTTCGGTTTGACCGGACTTGTGCCTGGAACGAAGTATTACTACTCATTCAAGGCAATTAACACCCTTGGCACCGTCTACTCGACCGGAAACTTCACAAGTGCTGGCTCGGCCACTCCGCTAAGCATCGACACGACAAGCTTCACCGGCGGCACTGTAGGTCAGTCATATTCCCAGACCGCTCAGTACAGCGGCGGTTTGAATCCGGTTCTATGGAGCGTTTCGGGCAGCCTTCCAAATGGTCTGAGCATTGACTTTGCAACCGGTGTTATCAGCGGAACTCCAACTCTCGCGGGAACGTTCAACTTCTCACTGGTTGCGACTGACTCTGCGGCTTCGGTTGCGACTAAGTCACTTTCAATCGTTATTGCGGCCGTGGTCTTGCCGTTGGCCATCGTCACCACTTCTTCAAGCTTCACCGCCGCTACCGCGATGAGCTCATATTCCTTCCAATTGGTTGCCCGCAATGGAACCGGCGGTTATTCATGGGCAATGGTCAGCAGCAACCTTCCTGGTCGCCTGAGCCTCTCGACCTCAGGTGTGCTTTCAGGCACTCCAAACTCGACTGATGCCGGTGACTACACCTTTACCGTTCGCGTGACCGACTCGGCAAGCACCACCGTGAACGCGACTTTCACATTGACCATCGCACCTCAACCGCTTTCAATCACCACCACCAGCGTTTCTCAGGGTATTGAAGGTTCGGCTTACAGCGCATCCTTGGTGGCTGCCGGTGGGCGCCCTTCATACACCTGGGCACTAGCTTCGGGCAGCGTTTTGCCGATTGGCCTATCGCTAAGTTCTGCGGGTGTTCTGACGGGAACTCCGACCGCAACTACTTCGAGCACGGATGGCGCCTCGGGTTCATACACTTTTGATGTTCAGGTAACTGACGCGAACTCGACGGTCGTCACTCAAACAATCACCATGAACGTGGTTGGTGCTCCGGTAATCGACCTAACTGCAACATATTCGGTAGCCACCGTGTACCCAACGACTGCACTGGTTTCGTTCTATGGCAACTCGGGTAACCTCTCGACCACTTACGCATACTGCGTCTCGACAAACGTGGCTACCACCACAGCGAACTGTGCAACCTGGGTCGACTTCTTGGTTGACTCGGCAGCATCGCAGATCACGACACCAGTTTTGATCACGGGTCTAACGCCGAACACCACCTACTACTACTTCATTCGTGCGATTAACTCGCAGGGCACGGTTAGCGCAAAGGGTGCGAGCTCGTTCGTAACTGTGAATGCCGTTGGTATTTCGACTCAGACTCTGCCGCGCGCAACTCTTAACACTTCTTATAGCCAAGCGGTTAGCGCCAGCGGTGGAACGACGCCATATACCTTTGCTTTGATTTCGGGCAGCGGTTCACTGCCTACCGGTTTGACCATTTCGAGCCTCGGTGTCATCAGTGGAACTCCGACTGTCACCGGTGACTACAGCTTCCAGGTGCGTGTAACAGACCGCAGCTTGGTGACCGCCGACTCGGTGATCTTCACGATCGTCGTCGGTGCTCCGCCTGCAATCGCTTCAACGCGCGTGCAGAAGGTAACTACTAAGTCTGCAGAAATCGTTCTTGATGTAAACCCTAAGAACCTGCTCTCGACGGTCTCGTACTGCTTCGGCTCAGATGCAACCGCAGTTTCGACTTGTACCTTGTGGACAGATTTCACTGGCGATCTGCCAGCCGGTGGCCTTAAGGCTGACGGAAACTACACTCTCGTTCAACGCGTAACCGGTTTGACTCCAGGCGTTCAGTATTACTACCGCTTCAGAGTCATCAACGCAGCTAGCCCGAGCGGTGTAACCACGGCATCGTTGAAAACTGCAACGTTTAGGTCTGCTTCGCTGTCGTCAACTCTGTCTACCTCGAGTGGCACGTCTTCTACTGGCTCGAGCATCCGCGGTGCAACAACTCCGGCGGCTACCTTCACGACTCCATCGGCGCTGGGAATCACTACTTCAAGCGGACTGAGCAGTGGATATCGCGGAACCGCCTACAGTGCCACTCTGGCTGGAACCGGCGGTTCGGACGCTGATGGAAACGCGCCAACCTACACCTGGTCGCTAATCTCGGGTGCGCTTCCAAGCGGTTTGACACTAGACGCGATGAACGGAACCATTACCGGCACATCGTCTGTAATTGGTGACTTCAGCTTCACCATCCAGTTGGACGATAACGGCGGATCGACCCCGGTAACTAAGGCATTTAGCCTAAGAATCGGTGCGAAGCCACTGATCAACGGTCGAGCTGAATCCAACATCACCTATGCCACCGGAACACTAAACGTAACCGTTGACCCTCAGTACTACGAGACCACGGTTTCGTACTGCTACTCAACATCTCAGGGCGCGGTAGCTACCTGTACTTTGACTTACCTTTCTAACAAGATTGCAGCGACCTCTGGTCTAACCGCGGTCGGCATCGACCTTTCGGCTCTTTCGGCAGCTACCACCTATTACTACCGAGTAGTGGTAACCAACCTAGGTGGAACCTCTACCATCAGCAGCAGCTTCACCACGGATGCTGCTCCGGTAAACCTAGCCATTACTCCGACCAGCAACTCCACGGCGACAGTCGGCACTTCATATAGCCAGACCTTCACTGCTACCGGTGGAACCTCACCGTATTCCTGGTCAACAACCGGAACTAGACCACCGGGTCTAAGCATGACCACCGTTTCGGGTAACGGTGTTTTGTCGGGTACACCGACCACAGCTGGCACCTACCAGTTCACCGTAGACGTAACCGATTCGGTTTCTGGAACCGCTACGTTGGTCTACACCGTTACCGTCGGTGCGGCTCCGGTTATCGTGAGCAAGTCAATTTCTGGCCAGACCACATCCCAGGCGACCCTGAACTGGTCGGTCACCACCGGCAACCTTTCAACGGCGGTAAGTTACTGTGTTGCAACCACCGAAGCCCTGGCCAATGCCTGCTCTTCGTTCACATCGATCACAACGCTTTCGGCGGGTTCTACGAGCCACCCGGCAGCAACAATCACCGGTCTAAATGCCGGCACTACCTATTGGTACGTAGTCAAGGCTTCTAACGCTGCCAACACCAGTGTTGTCACCGCTGCGGCAAGTTTCACCACGGTAGCCAACCTTGCAGTCACCAGTTCAGGCGCCCAAGGGGCTGGCCATGTCGGTTCGAGCTATTCGGGCTCGCTTGCTGCCACGGGTGGTGTCACACCATACGCAAGTTGGGCCGTCACCTCTGGTGCGCTCCCTGACGGCATAACCCTCAACTCTTCGACCGGTGCGCTATCGGGCACCCCGACCACCGTCGGAAACAGCACTTTTGTAGTTACCGTCACGGATGCCGCTGGCACGACTGCAGACTCGGCAAACTTGACCATTGCGGTTTCAGACCTGCCAACCATCACCTTTGGCTCGGTAACCGGCAAGACTTCTACCTCGGCGACTCTAAACTTCAACGTCAACCCAAATAACGCAAGTGCCACGGTTTCATATTGTGTAAGAGCGGTTCAGGCAGACCTCGCTAGCTGCACCTTCACCAACGTTGCAACCGTGAGTGCGGCAGCCGGCGCTACCGACCTGACCATCAACTTGATCAACCTCTCGGTTGGAACTACCTACTACTACGCAATCAAGGCAACCAACTACGGAACCACGACGATGGCAACCCGTTCATTGACAACCTTGGCTGCACTAGACCTATCAACCTCGTCGCTTACCGCTGGTGTTGTTGGAACCAGCTACAGCAAGCAACTCGTGGCCTCGGGCGGCTCAGGCAGCTACACCAACTGGGTGGTTAAGACAGGTCAGCTGCCTGCCGGACTTTCTCTGGATGCAGCAACCGGTTTGATCTCGGGCACACCGACGGCAACCGCCAACGTTGACCTCGTCTTCACCGTTTCAGACTCACTCGGAACCTCTGACGATTCAGTGTCGCTAAACCTTCTTGTCATTGCGGCACCGACTCTTGCGGTAAATGCAACCGGAGGCATCACCTCTGCCGCAGCTACGCTTAGCCTCACCTTCAACCCGGGTACCAGCGCGACTACCGTGCTTTATTGCGTCAGCACAAGCCAGAGTTGCACCCCTAACCTCACCTATTCAGCTGGGCAGGCTGGTGGCGCCAACGTTACCGTTACCAAGTCTCTATCTGGCTTGTCTGCCTCGACGACTTACTACGTGAACTTCTCGGCTTCAAATGCTGCCGGAAGCGCCACAGCACCTGCTGAGATCAGTTTCACCACCGATGCGCCACCGGCAAACCTAACCATCACGAGTTCGAGCTTGCCTTCAACCAGCGTCGGTGGCCCAGCTTATAACCAGACACTCACTGCCGACGGTGGAGCAGGTGGATCACTAACCTGGTCGATCACCGCCGGGGCTCTACCTACCGGCTTGGCTCTTGCTGGTTCAACCGGTGTGATTTCTGGAAGTGCCACGGCGTATGGTTCATATACCTTTACTGTCTCGGTAACCAACGGTGCTGCCACAGTTACGCAGTCATTCACCATAGAGGTCTTCGGTACCCCAGTGGTAACCGAAAACGCAGCTTCAGCGGTAACTCACAAGAGCGCTACACTCTCTGGTTCGGTAAAGAGTGGGTATGCGACCACGACGGTTCGAATTTGGTACTCGGTAACCCAGGCCGACCTTGCAACCTGCGATGGAACCTGCGTCTCGGTCAGCTCGACTCCTTCGAGTATTGCTGCGACACCAGACGTAGCGGTTGCCGTTGCTGCTGATTTAGTGCGCCTTGACGCTGCAACTCGCTATTACTTCAGAATCGTTGCCACGAACTCTGAGGGCACCACGCTTGGAACAGTTCTGAACTTCGACACTGCTGCTGCACCTGCGGCGCTGACGATTTACTCTGCAGCAACCTCAAGCCTGACGGCGCTGGCTTCAGCGAACTTCCAGTTCACCAACACCGGTGGCGTGTCGCCATACACCTGGTCGTCAACCACGTTGCCAAGCGGCCTGAGCCTTTCTAATGGCGGTCTTCTCACCGGCAGCATCTCGCTTCCGGGAACCTACTCATTCATCGTCACTGTCATGGATGATGACGGCAACGCAACATCGCAAAGCTTCACCCTTGAAGTGGTTGCCGCGCCTACCGCTTCAGTAACCGGAGCAACCGCAATTTCACAGACTGGCGCCACCTTGAACGGTGTTGTAAACCCGGGCAATGGAGTTACCAGCTACTACTTCTGCTACTCGACAGACGCGAGTCTCGTTGGTTGCACCCAGACCACGACCGCAGTCGTACTCGCTTCGACGCTTGACCAGCAGGTCTCTGAGACCATCACCGGTCTAACCGCAGGCACCACCTATTACTTCACCATCGTTGCTTGGAACAGTGCGACTCCGAGTGCGAATGTTCAGGCACGTGCCGAGAATCTTTCAACAGAGCGCGCTTCGGTTGTTTCACCACCATCATCAAACGGAGGCGCACCGTCACTGCCTCCACTGGTTCCGATTGCGGTAAACCCGGCACCGCCAGTGGGTTACGGCCAGGCGGCTACCAATGGTGGCAGCTATGCAACATATGCCCTTACCTTCGAACAGGCGCTTGGTGCAGAGGTTCTTACTCTTAAGGCGTGGGACCTCAAGCTTCGCGCCATTGGAGTTGACGGAACTCTAAAGATTTTGATCAATAAGAACCAAGTTGTGATCGACAAGGCGACCTTCATTCGCCTAACCGGTTCAGGATTCAAGCCGAACTCCATGGTGCTGGTTAACCTATTCTCTGAGCCAATCATGGTTGGAAACATCGCCACGGATGCCAACGGCGCCTTCGATGCATCGCTGCCAATTCGCGACTATGGTTTGGTCGGCCTGCACACCATCCAGGTGAACGGATACACTCCAGAGGGCCAGGTTAGAAGTGCCAACCTTCCGGTTATTTTCCAAGTAACCACCACCAAGTCACTGGGTGCAACTTACAGCTTCAACCCTGACTCGTCGGCAATCACTGCCAAAACGTTGACCGCCATTAAGGCCTTCTTGAAGAAGATTCCTAAGGGTGCCACCAACATCAAGGTCGGTTCGATTGGTTACATCTACAGCGCCAGTGCCAAGGTTTCTAACGCCGAGGTCGCGCTATCTCAGGCTCGTGCAGCGGCGATAGTTGCTCAGTTCAAGAAGCTAGGTTTGAAAGCCAGTTTCAAGGTGTTCGGCGCCGGTCGTAGTTTGCCAGGCAACCCTACGCCACGACGAGTAGACGTTGCGGTTACCTACATGGTTCAAGTGAACAAGTAGCTCAGACATAAAGAAATCCCCTCCCGGCGCCTGCCAGGAGGGGATTTCTTTTAGCTAACGAACTGTTAGTGGTAAACCTTGATGCCAACAGCCGAGGTCTTTGCCTTCGCCTTGTTGACGATGACGGTTACCGGTGCTGCAACTAGGTTTGGGTTCGCCTTGGTAGCCAATGCACAAGCCTGCTCGGCAGTTGCCAGTGCGGCAGCCTTCGCAGCCGCTGATCCATTTGCCGCATAAGCAACGCAAACAATGTTGGTGTTGGCCATGTTGGCGAAGGCCGCCTGGCGAATCTGGTTCGCGCTTGCGTCGCTTAGCTTGGCCGAACCGGCTGAAATTGAAACCGAACGCTCAGGAACAGCTGAAACCACAACTGGTGCAATGTACTTGATTGCATCCTGGAGGATTACGGTTCCTGACTTGAAGTTAAGTAGCAAGTCAGCGGTAGTGCCGGCCTTACCGTTTGGAACGGTGATGGTTAATCCACCGGTCGAAGCAACGGTTAGGTCAAGTGGCTTGCCCGAGATTGACGCCGAAACCAAACCGGTGAAGTCACCTGCGGTTAGGTCAACCTTGCCTCCGGCATCAACCAGCGGCTTGCTTAGGGCTGGAAGCGCGGCAACAAGTGGCTGCACGATCACCGGAAGAGGCTTGATCTGGTTCTTGGCCTGCTCAGGCGTTAGAACTGGAGGCTGAGCGCTTACCGGGTTTGAGCTTGACCCTCCGGTGGTTGTGAAGGCGAAGCTGTAAAGGTTTGAGTTTCCGCCACCGCCGATTACGCCAATGTAAGCAACGTAGTCAGTGCCTGCTGTTAGCCCAGTCACTGAGAAGTTACCGGCTCCCGAAGACATAAGGGTTGCTCGCCCGTGTACTAGGTCAGCTGACTGCCAGCTTGAGGTCGAGAGGTTCGAGACGGTTGGCGCGGCTGACGCTGCCGCACGCACTGACCACCCGAGGTTACCTACAGTCGAAACGCTGTAGTTGATTGTTACTCCGGTGTCTGAAAGGTTTGCAGAGGCCGGGCTTCCAGTGCTAACGACAGGGGCTACTGGGGCACCAATGAGAGCAGCAGAGGTGGTTTTTGACCACACTGCACGCCAGTCTCCGGCAACGGTCGCTTTGGTCCATACGCCAAGGTACTTACCTTGCTCAGAGGAAGTCGCAGTGTATGAGTCGTTGGTTTGTGTACCGGCAACTTCAGTGCAACCCGCTGGCAAGGTGTTTGCAAAGACACCATCGGTCACGTCAGATGAGATGTTGGCCTGGGCACTCGTACAAGCAAACCAGTGAACTTCAAAGGTCGGCGTTCCAGAAGCGATTGAGAAGAAGTTGAACGTTGGCTGCACAATCACCATCGCGTTTGACGCAGTTTGGCCAACCTGCTGGATGCTAGGCCCCCAGTTGTCGATGCGTGACAGAGCAAGTGGAGTCGGGTTGAGAACCATGGCAGGCTCGGACGAAGCGACGCTTGTGCCGATGGCGAGCAACGCGGCGGCGCCAACTGAGATGATTTTTTTTGAGGTTTAGTGAACTAGTCATAACCCCAAAAAATACACGGTTGGGGCATCAAAAACGAACAAAAATAGGGGATAACCCTGAGTTTATGCGGTTATCCGACTTGTTGAGCGTGGCGCTTACCGCGGGTGTGGGTCGGCTTGTGCTCAGAGTGGGCTGGGTCGGCATAGCAGGTGTCGCAAAGCAGAACTAGGTCTTTGCAGCCCACGCTCGCGCAGTTGCGGAACGAGTTGGTTGGGCCACCGCAGCTCTCGCATTCGCCGATTACCTTGGCTTCATCGCTGAAGTCTTGAACCATGCGGTCATCAAAGATGTAAAGCGAACCCTCCCAGAGGCCCTTGTCTTTAAAGGTCTCGCCATATCGAACGATGCCGCCATCAATTTGGTAAACCTCTTTGAAACCGCGCTTGATCATGACAGCAGAAAGAATCTCGCAACGGATGCCACCGGTGCAGTAGGTGACGATTGGCTTGTCTTTGATGTGGTCATACTTGCCAGATTCAAGCTCGGCAATAAAGTCGTGTGAAGTTTCAACATCGGGAACGATAGCGTTCTTGAACTTGCCAATCTTGGCTTCGAATGCGTTGCGGCCATCGAAGAAGACGACCTCATCGCCACGTTCTTCAACCAGCTTGTTGACCTGGGCTGGCTTTAGGTGCTTGCCACCGTTGGTGACTCCAGACTTGTCGACTTTCACTTCATCCGGGGCCTTGAAAGCAACTAGCTCATCGCGGTTCTTCACCGAAAGGCGAGGAAAATCATTGCCGGTGCCATCAGACCACTTGAAATCGATCTTGCCGAAACCCGGGTATTCGCGGGTCTGACGAACGTACTTCTTCAAGGCCATCATGTCGCCACCGAGGGTGCCATTAATGCCGTGCTCAGAAATGATGATGCGACCCTTTAGCCCGAGCGACTCGCACAGAGTCTTCTGCCAAAGCTTTAGAGCGACTGGGTCGGCAACAGGAGCGAAGCCGTAATACAGGATGATTTTTTGTAGGTCCACAGTCCCATTCTAAACCCGCGACTATTTCTAGCGACAGGGGTGCAGATTATGGCCAAAGAGAGATCTAGGATGTAGGAATGAGCATGAAGCCAGGCATCGACGCCAACGACCTCAACCCAAACATCCGCCCTCAGGACGACCTGTTCCAGCACGTGAACGGCAAGTGGTTCGCCGAGGTAGACATCCCTGAAGATAAGGCCATTTATGGCGCCTTCGCGATGTTGGCAGACGACTCTGAAGCTGCCGTGCGTGAGGTGCTTGAAGAAGCAGCCGCCAACCCGGAGCCAGGCGTTAGCCAGCAAATTGGCGACCTCTATGCATCATTCTTGGATGAAGAGCGGGCCAACGAACTCGGTGCAGCACCAATCGCCGCCGACCTAAAGCTAATTGAGCAGGTTTGCCAAATCGACGACGCAACTCACCTGCTTGGCACCTATGAGCACCTAGGCCTATCTGGTCTTTTCGGCATCTGGGTAGACAACGACGAGGGCAACCCAGACCGCTACATCGTCAACCTGGCTCAGGGCGGTTTGGGCCTACCCGACGAGGCTTACTATCGCGAAGAAAAGCACGCCGAAATTCGCGACGCATATGTTCCTCACATCACCCAGATGCTCACCTTTGCTGGCTGGGATGCCGACGCGGCGCTCGCCGGAGCAAACAAGATCTTCCACTTCGAAACCGAGCTGGCCAACATTCACTGGGATAACGTTGCCACCCGCGATGCCGAGAAGACTTATAACCTCACCGCTCGCGCCCACCTGGACGCGCTAACCCCAACCTTCGACTGGAACATCTGGCTCACCGCAGCCAAGTTCGATGCAAAGGTCTTGGATGAACTAAACGTGGCAATGCCGAGCTTCTTCGAGGGGCTCGCCAAGCTATGGAATAACGACCACCTCGAGGCAATCAAGCTTTGGTTGGCCTGGCAGGTAATCCGCTCGACCTCAAGCCTTTTGAGCGATGACTTCGTCAACGAGCGCTTTGACTTCTATGGCACCAAGCTAACCGGCGCGCCGATGAACCGTGCCCGCTGGAAGCGCGCGGTTTCATTGGTTGAAGGTTCACTCGGTGAGGCAATCGGCAAGATCTACGTCGACAAATACTTTCCGGCTGATGCAAAGACCCGCATGGATGAACTGGTCAGCTACCTCATCGAGGCCTACCGCGACAGCATTAACAACCTCGCTTGGATGACCGAAGAGACCAAGGTGAAGGCGCTTACCAAGCTCGACAAGTTCACCCCGAAGATCGGTTATCCGGTTAAGTGGAAGGACTACAGCTCAATCGAGATTCGTCGAGATGACTTGGTTGGCAACGTCCGCCGCGTTGCGGCTTGGGGTGCGGCCAAGGAACTGGCCAAGATCGGCAGCAAGATTGACCGCGACGAGTGGTTCATGACCCCGCAGACCGTGAACGCCTATTACAACCCTGGCTTCAACGAAATCGTTTTCCCGGCAGCGATTTTGCAGCCTCCGTTCTTCTCGCTTTCAACCGATGATGCCGTGAACTTCGGGGCAATCGGTGGTGTCATCGGTCACGAAATCGGCCACGGTTTCGACGACCAGGGCAGCAAGTATGACGGCGACGGAAAACTCGAGTCATGGTGGTCTGATGCAGACCGCGAGGCCTTCGAGAACCTAACCGGTGCACTAATCGGCCAGTACAACGAGCTTTCGCCATCGCAGTTGTCAGACGAGCACAAGGTCAACGGCGAACTCACCATCGGCGAGAACATCGGTGACCTAGGCGGTTTGGGCATCGCGTTCAAGGCCTACGAGATGATGTTGGGCGACAAAGAAGATGTCGTTATCGACGGCCTAACCGGCCGCCAGCGTCTATTCATGAGCTGGGCACAGGCTTGGCGCACCAAGGGCCGCGATGAGATGGTCATTCAGCGTTTGGCTACCGACCCACACTCACCACCCGAGTTCCGCTGCAACCAGATTGTTCGCAACGTCGATGCCTTCTATGAGGCCTTCGATGTAAAGCCTGGTGACAAGCTTTGGCTCGCCCCAGACCTTCGCGTCAAGATTTGGTAAGTCGATGAACCTTTGGTTTCGCGTTGCCTTTGCACTGATTACCTGGCGGTTTCGTTCGAAACTCGACTGGTCGCAAGTGGGAAAGCGAAGCTATAGGGTTTGGCCGAGTGATCTAGACATCTTTAGGCACATGAACAACGGCAAGTTTCTAGCTCTGTTTGACATCAGCCGGCTTGACCTCGCACTGCGTTCAGGCGCTTGGCAGCACTGGAAGAAGCTCGGTTGGTATCCGGTGGTGGTCGCAGAAACCATCACCTTTCGAAAGTCTTTGATGCCGTGGCAGAAGTTCGACATGGAATCGAAGGTGATCGGCTGGGATGACCTGGCGTTCTACTTTGACCAGCGAATGGTAGTGAACGGTGAGATTTATACCCAGGGCATCGTGCGGGTTCGTTTTTTGAAGCGAACTCGCGGCATTTTGAGCCCGGCCGAGGTAATTGAACAGGGCGGCGATTGGCACGGACCGATTCCGGTGTTACCTGAGTGGGTTAAGAATTGGGCGGCCGATTCGGCGCTGCCAAAGGGCAAGGAACCAGCTCCTTCGAACTGGTAGCACTTACAGTTGACTCGCTGGGTTCTCCCAGACTTCTCCCAGATAGCCCCGCCAGACTAAAAACATGACAACACAGGTAACCTTCGTGAAGCCAACGGGCAAGGTTCGTTTGGGCTACAAGAAATTCCTGCGCCTGAAGCGTGCCCAGGATGTAATCGAGGCGATTGCCTGGGGAACCGTGCTTGCGGTAACCGTAATGTTCCTGGTCGATGGTGGCCTCAAGGGTGTGCACGATGTTCCGAGTGCTCTGAACGCCTTCAGCCGTCTCACCGCTTTGGTGGGCACCGACCTGCTGCTCATTCACATGTTGCTCATCGCTCGTGTGCCATGGATCGACAAGTTTTACGGTCACGACCGTGCCACCCTGGCCCACAAAAAGCTGGGCAAGCCGGTTCTTTACTTTGTCGTTGCCCACTTCTTGGCTTCGCTAATCAGCTTTGCAATAACCGATGGCAAGAACCTGATTGATGAAATGATCAACCTGTTTCTAAACGTGCCAGACATGTGGACAGCGACCATTGGTCTATTCCTGATGATCGCAGTAGTGGTTACTTCGCTAACGTTTGCTCGCAAAAAGATGAGCTACGAAGCTTGGTACATCGTGCACATCATGTCTTATGTATCGGTGCTTGCAGCCGTGCCTCACCAGTTTTCAACCGGCAGCGACATCCACGGCAAGCCGGTGCAGACCGTTTTCTGGGTGACCCTCTACCTATTCGTGGTCTTCAACTTGGCTTGGTACCGTGTGCTTTCGCCGCTGCTGCGTCACTTTGTGGTTGGCCTAAAGGTTCAGTCGGTTGTGGCCGCATCTAGCGACAGCTCATCGATCTACTTGACCGGCAAGAACGTTGCCAAGTTGGGCGGCAAGGCCGGCCAGTTCTACATGCTTCGAGTGCTAACCCCAACGCAATGGTGGCGCCCTCACCCATTCTCAATCTCGGCTGCGCCTAACTCGCGCTACGTGCGCTTCACCATTGGCAAGCGCGGCGATGACACCGGCGCACTTCAGCACATCAAACCTGGCACACCGGTGCTGCTTGAGGGGCCGTACGGTGTATTCACCGAAGAACGTCGCACCAAAGAAAAGGTCGTTTTGGTTGCCTCGGGCATCGGTATTCCGCCGATTAGGGCACTCGCCGAATCGATCGCAGCTCGACCTGGCGATGTCACCGTTATTTACCGAGTTCGCAACGCGGCAGATGCTGCCTTGCTCGAGGAGATTCAGGTACTTTGCCGTCACCGAGGTTTCAAGCTTGAAATTATGGCTGGCCCTCGCGCAAATCACTCATCCTGGATGAACGCCGACGGCACCGATCGCTCAGACCAGGTTCGCCTGGCTCAGATTGCGCCGAAGTTGGTCGAATCGGACATCTTCATTTGTGGCCCTACCGGCTGGACGCACAACGTTGAAAAGAGCGTGCTTCGTGCGGGAACCCCGGCTAGCCAAGTTCACGCAGAGGAGTTTGCCTGGTGAGAAAAGGTACTAAGTCGTTCTTAGGCATTGTTTCTCTTGGCCTTGTCGCTGCCGGTTACCAGGCGGGTCAGGCTGCAGAAATCAGCAGCGGTTTT
>CANGGK010000004.1 GCA_947453475.1 Microbacteriaceae bacterium | reverse complement strand
GCCTCGTCGATGGTCTCAACAACAGCCTTAACTGCGTTCTGAACACCCTTGCCTAGGTAGCGACCCTTGTCGCCATCACGGCTTTCGTGTGCTTCGAATGCACCGGTTGATGCACCTGACGGAACGGCTGCGCGGCCGAAGCTGTCGTCCTCTAGCAGAACTTCAACCTCAACGGTTGGGTTTCCACGTGAGTCTAGGATTTCGCGAGCGCCAATGGCTTCGATGATTGACAAAATATGTCTCCTTGTTAGCGGTTTAAACGCGCCAGACGGCGCTAAAAAACGTCGTCGTAATGTTTATTAGTTTACCGAGTTACGGCTTAGTTGGCGATGTTGCGAAGCGACAAGTCGCCGAAATTCACAAACTCTTCACCCACGGATGCAAATGAGCCAAAGCCCTGCTCAGCCATGCTGTCGAGCAAGTTATTGAGCTTCTTTGGGCGCTGCTCGAGACGAACTCGGTAGCCGGCGGCAATTGCCTGCTCTTGAACTTTTAGAGCGTTGCCAATAACAGTTGGGGTTGCACTGTCGAGAACAATTACGAGCGACTTGCTGTTGTCGAAATCGGCTTCGACAAGATCTACTGCACGTTCAAAACCAATCGAGATTCCAACGGCTGGCGCATCGGTGCCCAACCAACGACCGACCATGCCGTCGTAGCGACCGCCACCGCCAATTGATGAGCCAGACTCTGGGTGTTCAATTTCAAAGATGGTTCCGGTGTAGTAACCCATGCCGCGAACCAACGTCGGGTCAAAGCGCAGGCGCCCAGCACCAAAACGAGCCTCGATGGCGTCAAAAATTTCTGCAAGTTCGACGGGAATCGGCAATTCGCCTGCGATTGCGTTCAACCAGGTGGCAGCGCGCTCTGCAACGCCAGCATCAAACTTTTCGGCCAGTTCGGCAACCACGCCTTCGGCAGCAATCTTGTCGAGTTTGTCGATGGTGATCATCGCGGAGCCCTTGCCAGCCTCAGGCACACCGAGCTGTTCAAGCAAGTTGGCAAGCAAGACGCGGTGGTTCACCCGGATGGTTGCATCTGTTAGACCAATCGCGGTTAGGGCATCGAGCGATGCATTCAAGAGTTCAATCTCGGCAAGGATGCTTGCATCACCAATGATGTCGATGTCGCACTGCACGAACTGGCGGTAACGACCCTTTTGCGGGCGCTCTGCACGCCATACTGGGCCGGTCTGAAGTGCCTTGAAAACGTTTGGAAGCTTGGCGCGGTTGGTCGCGTAGTAGCGGGTAAGTGGCACGGTTAGGTCGTAGCGAAGACCGAGGTCGGCGAGGTTATCTTCGCCGTTGCCGGCCGCCAATGAAGATTCAAGTTCGGCACCGCGCTTCATCACGCGGAAGGCTAGTTTCTCGTTGTCGCCACCTTGACCAGAGGTCAGACGCTCTAGGTCTTCTAGAGCTGGGGTCTCGATCTCTTGAAAGCCATGGCCAAGGTAGGTTTCGCGAATGGTGTTCAAAACCTGGTCGCGACGAGTCTTCTCAAGTGGAAGAAAATCGCGCATTCCGCGAGGTGGGTGCACGTCTTTAGCCATGCATCAAGTTTGCCACATGTGCGGTGGCCGCAATGGAGGTTCTAGTGCGGGTTATTGGCACGAAAGACGTGAACCAAGGCATTTGCATGCCCTTGCCCCATCTCGTGCTCGGTCTGCAAAAACTTAACCTGCTCCATGTGTTTCTGCCCCAAAACTTTCTGAAGTTCGGTCATCCAAAAATCAATCGGCTTGCCGTATTTCTTCTCAATCGAAGGAAAATACGAAGCTGGGCCTTTTACCTTTTCATCCATGGCAGAAAATCTAGTCTTTTTTCGGCATCTTGCAAGCGGGCGTTCCGCCCGGAAGACTCTGGCGATTTGCTGCGACCCAGTCATAGACCTTGGCGCTTATCGGGTCGACTCCCGGCATAACCATGACGGCGCCAATCAATTTCAGTAGCGGGTTGGTTTGAATCAGCAGTAGTTTTGCCATGCAATGGTGACCGGCATAGATTTTTCCCCCGGAGACCAACTGAACCTTGGCCGCCGCTTCGACTTCGGTCAGCCCGAATTCCTCGAGTTTCGTCCACTGGTAGGGCTTGATCTCGATTTTCGTTGCGGAGTTCTTCTCAATGAAGTTGGCAGTGGTCGTGCAGAAACCGCAGTCACCATCGAAAATCAAGACATTTGTCATTTAGTCATCCGATGGCAAGGCGATGACTCCGGCATCGCTCTCGCCCTCGAGTTCAACTTCACGAATTTCAACCTGAAGTTCGCGAACCGCCTCGCGAAGCGCGCGTTCCGAATCAAAGCCGGCAGCGCGGCCCGATGAAACGATTGCGAGAAGGATTGCGCCGAGTTCTGCCTCACTGGTGACTGTGAATGGCCCTGGAGCATCCGCATCGAGCAAACCGATCTTCTCGGCTTTACCGATGATCTTGTCGGCAAGCGCAAGGGCCGGCATAGCTTGTGGAATGCCATCCAGGATGGACTGACGGTGAGGCTTTTCCTTCTTTTTGTGGTCATCCCAGTTGACCATCACGTCGTCGCCGGTCTTGGCGGCATACTTCTCGAGCTCTTCGGCATTGCCGAAAACGTGTGGATGGCGCCCCTTCATCTTGGCGGCCGAAACTCGAGCAACATCTTCGATGTCGAAAGGCTCACCGAGTGTGCCGGTTGAGCCAAGGTCGCTGTGAAAAATTACCTGGTAAAGCACATCGCCGAGTTCTTCGATAACCTCATCCCGGTCACCCGATTCGATAGCGTCAATCAGCTCGTAGGTCTCTTCGAGTAGATACTTTGTCAGCGAGTTGTGGGTCTGCTCGGCATCCCAAGGGCAACCGCCCGGGGCGCGCAACTGGTGAGCAACGGCAATCAGGTCATCTAGCTGGGTCATTTTGCTGCCTTGTCGTTTGTTGTGGTCGGTGGGGCCGGCGGGAAAACTCGAGCCAAGAAGGCCCAAGCCCAATCGATGATTGGTTTATCTCGCAATGGTTCGAAGTTAGCATCTCGCGGCGCCGGCACCATCAAGGTCTGAGCCGATTGCAGGTATTTTGTGCCCGGGAAGAGATGCGTTAGCTGAACTTGTTGCGATTCGGTTAGGTCTACCGGCTGCAACTTAACCTGCAGGCCAAGAACATTGAAGTCTTTGAGCCCGAGCCGGTTGGCCTGCTGACGAAGTTCGGTCACCTCGATTAGGTTTCGCACCGGCTCCGGAGCCGTTCCATAACGGTCTTCGAGCTCGGCAAGGATAGCGTCGAGCTGCGCACGCGAGCCCTTCTCCCCCGAAGCCGCCGATAGCTTGTGATATGCCTCGAGTCGCAAACGCTCTGAATCGACATAGGTACTCGGAATGTGGGCGTCGACCGGCAGCTCGAGTTTGAGCTCTGCCGGGGCTTCAATTTTTTCGCCCTTGAAGTCAGAAACCGCCTCGCCGATCATTCGGAGATAAAGGTCGAAGCCGACACCGGCGATGTGTCCAGATTGCTCGCCGCCGAGGAGGTTTCCGGCACCGCGAATCTCGAGGTCTTTCATCGCAATCTGCATTCCGCCACCGAGTTCGTTGTTCTGAGCAATGGTAGCCAGTCGGTCGTGAGCGGTTTCGGTAAGCGGCTTATCTGGGGCATAGAAGAAGTAGGCGTAGGCACGTTCGCGGCTTCGCCCGACTCGCCCACGAATCTGGTGCAGCTGGCTGAGCCCGAAGTTCTCGGCTCGGTCGATAATCAATGTGTTGGCATTTGGTATGTCGATGCCGGTCTCGATGATCGTGGTCGAAACCAAGACGTCGAATTTCTTCTCCCAGAAATCAACGACAACCTGCTCGAGAGCCGCTTCAGACATTTGGCCGTGAGCCACCGCAATGCGCGCCTCAGGCACGAGCTCGGCAAGTTGATGGGCCACCGCCTCGATGGTGCTCACGCGGTTATGAACAAAGAAAACCTGACCTTCACGGATGAGTTCACGGCGAATCGCTGCCGCCACCTGCTTCTCGCTATAGGCGCCAATGTAGGTAAGAATCGGGTGGCGCTCCTCTGGCGGTGTAGCCAGCGTGGACATTTCACGGATACCCGTGATGGCCATTTCAAGGGTTCGAGGAATCGGAGTGGCCGACATCGAAAGAATGTCGACGTTGGTCTTCATCTCTTTGAGCTTCTCTTTGTGCTCAACACCGAAACGCTGTTCTTCATCGATGATGATTAGCCCGAGCTGGCGGAACTTGACAGACTCGGCAAGCAAGCGGTGGGTTCCGATGACCATGTCGACCGAACCATCGGCGAGGCCAGCCAAGGTTTCCTTGACTTCTTTCGCGGTTTGAAAACGTGAGAGTGAGCGCACGACCACCGGAAAACCGGCAAAACGAGCTTCGATGGTGTCGGTGTGCTGACGGGCCAGCAAAGTGGTTGGCACGAGCATCGCCACCTGCTTGCCATCCTGGATAGCCTTGAAAGCAGCACGCATAGCCACCTCGGTCTTGCCATAGCCAACATCGCCGGCGAGTAGGCGGTCCATCGGAATCTCACGCTCCATGTCGCGCTTGACCTCATCGATGGTGGTCAACTGATCAGGAGTTTCAACGAATGCGAAAGCCTCTTCGAGTTCGTGTTGCCAAGGCGTATCTGGGCCGAAAGCATGGCCGCGCGACTTCATGCGAGCCGAATAGAGCTTGACCAAGTCGATGGCAATCTTGCGAATCGCCTTTCGGGCGTTGCCCTTAACTCGAGCCCAGTCACCGCCACCCATCTTCGAAAGCACGGGCGCCTCGCCACCAACGTAACGAGTCAGCAGGTCGAGCTGGTCGGTTGGCACAAAGAGTGTGTCGCCCGGATAACCGCGCTTGGATGGCGCGTATTCAATGAGCAGGTATTCGCGCTGGTGTTGTTGACGCCCGATGCCGCTGGCACGTTGAACGAGCTCTACGAAACGGCCGATGCCGTGGGTTTCGTGAACAACGTAGTCGCCAGCCTTGAGGCTCAGCGGGTCAACCGCCTGGCCTCGTTTTGCTGCGAGCTTGCGCACCTGCGGGCTCACATAAGCGGTGCTCTTGCCATAGAACTCACCCTCGGTAAGCACGATGAGTTTGGCATCCGGCACGGTGAAGCCCTTGCGCATGCTGCCTTGAGCGATTTCGCCCTTGATGCCTGCTGCGGTCAGTTGTTCGTTTAGGCGCTCGACGGTGCCATGACCCTCGGCAACCAGGATGATGTGCTGGCCGTTCTTGGCTTGATCTTCGAGCCACTCAATAGAGGTGGTCTCGAGACCCTTGAAGTTTGGAATCTCAAACAGACCGAGGTTTATCAGGGTGTCATCATCTGCACCGAATTGAGAAATGGTGAAAAGCTGACGACCGTCTAGCGCGTCTTTGAACTGCGACATCTCAACGAAACCACCCGAGCTCAGGTCTATCGGAGCCTGCGCACCCTCGGTAGCGGCATCCCACGCGGCGTGCAAGAACTCATCGTTGGTCTCGACCAGGCTGTGAGCTCGGGCCGCAGACTTTTCGGGCGATAGCAAAGTGGCCAAGGCGTCGGCTGGCAGGTAATCGGTGAACGGAACCATCGCGTCGACCAAAACCGGTGCGAGAGATTCCATACCGTCAACCGGGATGCCTTCGGCAATCTTGGCGAGCATTGTCGAAATATTCGGAAACTCGTGAAGCATCTCGCGGGCTCGGCTAGCCACCAGCGGCGTAATGATGATTTCACGAGCCGGGTAGATTTCAATCGACTTGATGTTGGCGATGGTGCCATCCTGGTTATGAATTGAGCGCTGGTCGGCAACCGAAAATTCACGGATGTCTTCGAGTTCATCACCAAAGAATTCGAGACGAAGTGCGTGCTCTGAGGTAGTTGGGAAAATGTCGAGAATTCCACCACGAACAGCGAACTCGCCGCGTTTGGTAACCATGTCAACGCGGTGGTAAGCCATTTCGACAAGCTTCAGCGAAAGTTCGAAGAGCAGGTAATCCTTGCCCTGTTCGAGATTCAACGGCGGGTGGTTCGCTAGCCCGGCAACCACCGGCTGCAACACCGCGCGCACCGAGGCGAGCACGTAAACCGGGTGATCTGGGTGTGACTTTGGTTTAGACAGTTCGTTGAGACGGTGCAGCACCTTGAGTCGGCGACCAACGGTCTCGGGGCTTGGGCTCAATCGTTCGTGCGGCAGGGTCTCCCATGATGGAAACTCAAGAATCTCAGCATGTGCATCAAGCGAACGTAAAGTTGCGGCAACATCCTCGGCCTCGCGACCGGTAGACACCACAAGCAACTGAACCGGCGAGAGCTTTGCAGCAGAGCGGAACCTGGAAATTACGTCAACCACGGGGGCCATCGCACCTTGCGGTGCAATCAGATCAACGCGTTGAGCCTTGATTTTTGCTTGGAGTGCGGCGAAGGGATATCCCTCTGAAATGAGCGCGCCAAGGCGCGAAAGGGCCTTGAGATTTTCTTCACTCACAAGGTAAGTCTAAGTTCGTTTATTGGCTAGGTATTCCGCGTTAGCTGGCGGTATTGAACTTATTCTGGGCGGCTAGCACGCCATCGACAACGATTGCCTCAACCGCATCGGCAGCGATTTCGAGAGTGACAGGTAAACCCTTGCGCTCGGTAGATGAAAAATCTTTGAGCACGAAGTCGGCGGTATCCATGCGGCCGGGAGGGCGGCCAATGCCGATGCGAACCCTAGAAAACTCGTTTGAACCCGAGGCTGCGATGATGTCGCGCAGGCCGTTGTGACCGCCGTGGCCGCCACCGAGTTTGATGCGCACGTCTTCGGCCGGAATGTCTAGCTCATCGTGCAGCACGATCACGTGCGCGATGTCGATGTCGTAAAACTTCATAAGCGAAGTCACCGGGCCACCGCTGGTGTTCATGTAAGAGCCAGGCTTGGCCAGGATGACCTTCGGCCCACCGGCACCGATTCGAGCTTCGGCTACCGATGCGTGTGATTTGTGGCTCTTGAATGTTGCGCCCAGACGATCGGCCAAAACCGAAAGCGCCATCTGGCCAACATTGTGCCGGTTAGCAGAATAGTCGGGCCCGGGGTTACCGAGCCCGACTATTAGATAAGCCGAGTTAGACAGCTGATTACTCTGCTGAGGCTAGGTCTGCTGCGTGGCCAGCTGCGGTTGCAACAACCGAAGCGATTAGCTCGTCAGCAGCAAGCTCTAGCTTTGCGCCTGCAGGAACGATTAGGTCCTTTGCAAGAACGTGGAAGCCAGCGCCCTGCTTGTCGAAGATTGCCTCTACGAAGTCAGGGATGCTGGTTGCAGCAACTTCTAGCTTCACGGTCTTGTGCTCAAGGTCGATAACGGTGCCTGAAAGCGACTCGCCTACAACGTGAACAGGAACCTCAACGTGAACGCGCTCGCCGACAACTAGGCCAACAAGGTCGATGTTCTCGATGATCTGGGTAACTGCATCCTTGCTGGCGCTCTTTACTAGAACTGACTCAACCTTGCCATCAAGGTTTAGGTCGATAACAGCGTTCTTGTGACGAAGGATACGTGCAACTTCCTTGGCGTCAACGGTGATGTGACGAGCCTCTGCGCCGTGACCGTAGATTACGGCTGGGGTGCGGCCAGCAGCGCGGTCGCGACGTGAAGCGCCCTTGCCGAATGCGGTGCGGATAGTTGCGTCTAGCTTTGCAGCAGTGTTCATAAGAATATTTCCAATCGGATTTTTGTTTTGGTCTCAACTCAAGCTAAAACGCGAGGATACCTGCCGCATTACCGGCTAAATGCCCCGTCGATAACGGCTCCTGATGGAGCCCTCGCCGTTGTCTGGTTAAAGTCTAACGGGCTGCCCGCTATTGGGCAACCCGAGAGACGAAGCGATTTGTGTCTAGGCGTGGCCTGGGAACAACGAGTTCACCGAGTCGTCGCCGAACACTGCACTGATTGCCGCCGCGATTAGCGGAGCAATCGACAGCACGGTTAGGTTCGAGAACTGCTTGTCTGGGGTAATCGGCAAGGTGTTGGTGACGATAACCTCGTCGACCGCACCGCTCGAAAGACGCTCTACGGCAGGTGGCGAGAAGACCGCGTGGGTAGCTGCGACGATAACGCGAGCAGCTCCGTTTGCCTTCAACGCTTCGGCGGCCGCAACGATGGTGCCTGCGGTGTCAATCATGTCGTCGACAAGCAAACAGGTGCGCCCCTTGACGTCACCAACGAGCTCGTGAGCTTCGACCTGGTTTGGGCGGTCTGGGTCGCGGCGCTTGTGGATGATGGCTAGCGGTGCACCAAGGCGGTCTGCCCAGATGTCGGCGACGCGAACGCGGCCCGAGTCTGGTGAAACAACTGTGATTGCCTCGTGGCCGAAACGCTCTGCAACGTGATCGGCAAGCATCGGAAGCGCCCAAAGGTGGTCAACCGGGCCATCGAAGAAGCCCTGAATCTGTGGGGTGTGAAGGTCAACCGACATTAGTCGGTTTGCGCCAGAGGCCTTGAACAGGTCGGTCATCAGACGAGCCGAGATTGGCTCGCGACCCTTGTGCTTCTTGTCTTGACGGGCGTAAGGGAAGAATGGGGCAACCACGGTGATTCGCTTTGCGCTAGCGCGCTTCAAAGCGTCAACCATGAGCAGCTGCTCCATGATCCAGTGGTTGATTGGGGCTGGGTGAGCCTGGATTACGAATGCGTCAACACCACGAACCGATTCTTCGTAGCGAACGAAGGTCTCGCCATTGGCAAAGTCATAGGCGGTGGTTGGCAGAAGTTTGGTGCCAAGGATGTCGGCAACCTCTTGGGCGAGCTCTTGATGAGCGCGACCGCTGACCAGAACCAGACGTTTCGAGTTGTTCGTCGTAACTTCCAATGGGTTCTCCAGTCTCAATTGAGGTTCTTTAGTTCTTTGCCTTGTGGGCGGCTTCTGCTGCTGCGGTGCCTGGTCGCTTGGCAATTACCCAATCGGCCAGATTTCGCTGTGGAGCAACATTCATTGCAAGGTCGCCTGCTTCGACATCCTTGCGAACGACGGTTCCGGCAGCCGTGTAGGCTCCATCTCCAATCGTAATAGGTGCTACGAACACGTTGTGCGAGCCGGTGCGAACGTGCGAACCGATCGAACTAGCGTGCTTCTTAACACCGTCGTAGTTGGCAAAAATGGTGCCGGCGCCAATGTTTGAATTTTCACCAATGGTTGCATCGCCTACATAGCTCAGGTGCGGAACCTTGCTTCCGGCGCCGATCTTGGCGTTCTTGGTTTCTACGAAGGTTCCGATTTTGCCATCGGCACCAAGCTCGGTGCCAGGGCGAAGGTAAGAGAACGGGCCGACACTTGCGCCAGCGCCAATCTTTGAACCGGTCGCGTGAGTCTTTACGACCTTGGCGCCCTCGCCAACCTCGACGTCGACCAAAACAACCTCTGGGCCAACCACGGCACCGGTTTCAATCTTGGTGAAACCCTGCAGGTAGGTGCCAGGCAAAATTGTGACATCTTGGGCGAGCTGAACGGTGACGTCAATCCAGGTCGAAGAAGGGTCTTGGATGGTTACGCCGGCCACCTGCCAAGCCTCGCAAATGCGGTAGTTGAGTTCGGCAGCAACTTCACCTAGCTGCACGCGGTCGTTGATGCCAGCGACCAACCAGTTGTCGGCTACGGCGAGCGCCTGCACCTTGAAACCTTCGTGGATCAACTCGGCAGCAGCATCGGTTAGGTATTTTTCGCCCTGAGCGTTGTGCGAACCAACCTTAGTCAGAGCGTTACGAAGCAAGGCCGCGTCAAAAACGTAAACGCCCGCGTTTACCTCGGTGATTTCGAGCTGTTCGGCATCGGCATCGCGATCTTCGATGATCTGGATGAACTTGCCGTCGTTCGAGCGAATGATGCGACCGTAACCGGCTGGGTCTTCGACAATCGAGGTGAGGATGGTTGCCGAGAAGCCACCGGCTAGGTGGGCGTCGATAAGCGATTCGAGGGTGGCAACGTCAAGCAGGGGTACGTCGCCGCTAGTAACAACTACGGCACCGGTGAAGTCTTCTGGAAGTGCGTTCAGTGCACACTCGACGGCTCGGCCAGTACCTGGCACTTCATCCTGGTCGGCAATGACTGCGTGTGGAAAGTAAGTTTCGATGTAGTTAGCGATTAGGTCGCGCTGGTGGCGAATAACCGGAACCACGTGAGCGGCACCAAGAGAGCTTGCGGTGGCCAGGGCGTGGCCGAGAAGTGGTAGACCGGCGATCTCATGCATTACCTTCGGCGTCGAAGACTTCATGCGAGTGCCAGCGCCAGCTGCCAAGACAACCACTGCTAGGTGCTGTTCGCCCATTTTGCTCCTCAGTTGAACTGCTCCCCCACCAGGACTCGAACCTAGAAAGCCGCCTCCAAAGGGCGGAGTGTTGCCATTACACCATAGGGGAACGTGAGCTTTCGCCCACCCCTCAAGTCTGCCAGATAAATGGCGCTATTTCTGCCCTAAAAGCTCTGAAGTCTCGAGCCACTCAAGTTCCATTTGGTCGCGCTTGTCATTCAGCTCGGTTTGCTTCGCCACAAACTTGGCAAGCCCCTCGTAATCACCCGGGTCGTGAGCCGCCATGTCTAGGTGCAGCTTGGCCTCGTCAACCGAAATCTTCTCGAGACCCCGCTCTAGGCGAGCCAAGTTCTTCTCGGCATCGCGAAGTGCTGCGCCAGTAAGCGAGGGCTTAGTAGCGGCGGAACTTGCGACAGCTGGGTCTGCGCCCGATTCTCCACCGGTACTAGTGTCGATTCCGTAGCGACTGGTTTCGGCCTGCGCCGCCTTGCCACTTAGCGAATGCTTGCGAAGTTCTAGATACTGGTCAACGCCGCCGGTTAGGTGACGCAGGTTTCCATCGCCAAGCAATGCGTATTGCTGATCGGTTACTCGCTCAAGGAGGTAACGGTCGTGACTGACCACAATGAGCGTGCCCGGCCAGCCATCCAAGAGGTCTTCCATGGCAGCCAGGATGTCGGTATCTAGGTCGTTGGTTGGCTCGTCAAGGATGAGCACGTTTGGCTCACCAAAAAGAAGACGCAAGAACTGAAGCCTGCGACGCTGACCGCCAGAGAGGTCTTCAATCGGGGTTTGCAACTGAGCCTGCGTGAATCCAAGCTGCTCAACGAGCTGGCCGATGCCAACTTCTTTCTTGTCGACAACAAAGAACGACTTCTCGCGGGCGATGAGGCTAAAGATGCGCTCGCCGTGGAATTCATCGAGCTCACGAACCTCTTGGCTCAAGATGGCGATGTTCACGGTCTTGCCGCGCTTGATTCGACCCTCGGTGGGTTCGAGGGTTCCCTGAATGAGCTTCAGCAGGGTGGTCTTACCCGCACCGTTCACACCAACGAGACCGACGCGGTCACCGGGGCCGAGGCGCCAGGTTACGTCGTGAAGTAGTTCTTTGCCGTCGATTGAATAGCTCATGTCTTCGACATCGACAACGTCTTTGCCCAGGCGCTGAGTTGCCAACTTCGAGAGCGCCACGCGGTCACGCGGCTCTGGCTCGTTGGCGATTAGCTCGGCAGCGGCATCCATGCGGAATTTAGGTTTTGTAGTTCGGGCCGGCGCACCTCGGCGCAGCCAAGCCAACTCTTTGCGCATTAGGTTCTGACGACGAGCCTCCGAGGCAGCGGCACTGCGGTCGCGCTCGTTGCGCTGCAAAATGTAGGCGGCGTAGCCACCCTCGAAAGGCTCGATCACGCCATCGTGAACCTCCCAGGTGAGGTTGCAAACCTCATCGAGGAACCAGCGGTCGTGAGTAACCACAATCAGGCCACCAGAAGTGTTTGACCAGCGACTCTTTAGGTGCCGGGCAAGCCAGGCCACACCCTCGATGTCGAGGTGGTTGGTCGGCTCATCGAGCATCACGATGTCTAGGTCTTGAACCAAAAGTTTTGCGAGTGCCACACGGCGACGCTGGCCACCAGATAGCGCCCCAACCTGCTGTTGCCAGTCGAGGTCGTTTAGGAGGCCACCGATAACGTCGCGAATTTTGGCGTTTCCAGCCCACTCGTGCTCTGGCATATCTCCGACTACCGCCTGACCGATGGTCTGCCCAGGGTCGATTACATCAGCCTGATCTAGAAGCCCGATGGTTAGACCGTTGCGGTGTGTAATTCGCCCAGCATCCGGTTCGAGGCGGCGGTTAAGAAGCTTTAGCAGTGTCGACTTGCCGTCACCATTGCGGCCGACGATGCCAATGCGATCACCCTCGTTAACGCCAATGGTGATGTTGTCGAAAACCTTTTTAGTCGGAAACTCCAGGGTCAGCGATTCTGCGCCGAGTAGGTGAGCCATTAGTCCTCTTCTCGGATGAATGCGCCGGCTGAAGGGCCGGAGGTTGCGATGGCGTTGTGGCCACTCGCGTGAAGTTTTTGAGCTAGCTCTTCGGCCTCGTTCGCGTCGGCGACTAGAAACGCGACTGTTGGGCCAGAACCTGACACGAAACCAGAAAGGGCGCCACCGGCCAGGCCCGCATCGATAGTCGCCTGCAAATCAGGGCGCAGATCGAGCGCTGCCTCTTGCAAGTCATTCTTGAGCAGTGGTGCGATGCGCTCTGGAACACCTGATTGCAAAGCAAGTATGAGCGCCTTAGAAATCATCGCGTTTTCGGCTTCAGTTGGGTCGATTCCACGGGCAGCACGCAGTTCATCCAAGCGCTTATAGACAGCCGGGGTGCTTAGCCCCTCGGCGCTGATAACCAGCACCAGGTGCAGAGGTTTTACATCTGAAATCTGGGTGAGTTTTTCGCCTCGGCCGAGGCCAACGGCTACCCCGCCAGCCAGTGCAAATGGAACGTCGGCCCCTAGAGATACCGAATCAAATAGCTTGCCCTCGACACCGGCATTCCAGAGCGAGTTGACGGCAACTAGCGCCGCTGCTGCGTCGGCCGAACCCCCACCCATTCCACCGGCTACTGGCACATGTTTGTCAATTTCAAATGCCAGCGGTTGAGCCGAGATTTCGGCTAGCTCGGCTACCCGATGGGCGCCTTTTACGACTAGGTTTTCTGGGCCGGTTGGCACAGATTCCAGTTGCTCGACCGAAACGTTGCCCGAGACAACTACCGACCAATCGTCGGCCGCGCTGACCGTCACTTCTTCGCGAAGATCAAGGGCTAGATAAACGCTTGCTACATCGTGAAAGCCATCTGCCTGAAGTGGGCCGACGGTAAAAAATAGGTTGGTTTTGCCTGGAGCCGATGCGGTTACCGAACGAGATACAGACACTAGATCTCGAGTCTGCGTTGAACGCCAGCTAGCACTTCACGCCAATAAAGATCACGTGGCTTGATGCCGGCTTCGGTAGGAATCAGTTCGTGTTGAATCTGAAGCACGATGGCACCGCCATCCTTGACCACAAAATGAATGTGGGCACGAGTCTTATCGTCGAAGGCGAATGAAATCTTGCCGCCCTTTGCGGTCAAGACGCGCGGTCGGTCGAAAACCACCCATGACTGAACATCATTGATAACCGTGTAGAGGCGAGACATTTCAACTTGAAATTCGCGCTTCATGGTGAAAGTAAATCGCCCGGTTGCCTGCTGAGAAGTCTTAGCCAAACCGCGGGCTTCAACATAGGCAAGCCCGATTGATTCGGCCCACCATTCGCCAAGCTTTGTTCGTTTCTTCAACCAGACAGAGATCTGCTTTGGCGTCCAAATAAAAGCCTGTTGTTCGTCGAGCAGAGCAAACCACTCTTCACGTTGGTGCCCGGTTTCTTTCACGACCTTATCGGCCTCGATGTTCGGGTCAATTGGAGGTAAGTCACGTTTAAAAAGTGCCATTATTTTGCCTTTGCAATCGCGACGAATTGGTGAACGTCAAGTTCTTCACCACGAGCCTGGGGGCTAACCCCGGCAGAAATCAGAATGCGTTCTGCCTCGGCTGGTGAACCAGCCCAAACCGCTAGAGCCTGTCGAAGGGTTTTGCGTCGCTGGCCGAAAGCCGCATCGGCAACTTCGAAGGTAGCCAGGCGAAGAGTTTCATCGCCAAGTGGAACGGCACGCTTCGAGAAGTAAACCAATGCCGAATCAACGTTGGGAACCGGCCAGAAAACGTTTCGACCCACATTGCCGGCTAGCGCCGAGTCGGCATACCAGGCTAGCTTCACACTAGGCACACCGTAGATTTTTGAACCGGGTGTCGCTGCCAGTCGGTGCGCTACCTCGGCTTGAACCAACACCAAACCGGTCTGCAGGCTCGAGAAGTGCTCCAAGAAATGCAAAAGTACCGGCACCGAAATGTTGTAAGGCAGGTTAGCCACCAAGGCGTCCGGCGCTGACGGCAGTTCGGTGACCTTGAGTGCATCATTGCGTACCAAGGTGAAATCGGTGCCCGGCGCACGCTTTGCAATCGTGGCCTCAAGCTCGGCGGCCATCTTTGGGTCGATCTCGACGGCAATAACTTTCTTAGCAACCTCGAGCAAACCGAGAGTCAGCGAGCCCAGGCCGGGGCCGATTTCGACTACGGTTTCGGCACCGCTTAGTTTGGCAGCGTTGACGATGCGGCGAATAGTGTTTGGGTCGGTCACAAAGTTTTGCCCAAGTTTTTTAGTGGGTGTGACGTCGAGCCGAGCAGCCAATTCACGGATGTCTACGCCGCCGAGTAGTTGAACTTCAGGCATTAGAACCCCTCCGCCCAAGAACCGTATACACGCTCAGTATTTTCGGCTAGCTGGGTAGCTAATACATTGACATCCTCGCCGCGCTGTTCGGCCATAAATCGAACCGTGATCGGCACCAAATAAGGCGCATTTGGTCGACCTCGGAATGGCTCTGGGGCCAGGAAAGGCGCATCGGTTTCAACCAGGATGAGCTCCTTCGGAGCCATGATTAGTGAGTCGCGCAGATGCTGATTGCGCTTAATCGTGATGTTGCCAGCGAAAGACATGTACCAACCGTTGTCGATGCAGGTCTGGGCAAGGTCGGTCTCGCCTGAATAGCAGTGAAAAACGACCTTCTCCGGAGCACCCAAGCGAAGCAAGGTCTCGACCACCTGGTCGTGAGCATCGCGGTCGTGAATCATTAGGGCGATGTCGTTTTCTTTTGCAATGCGAATGTGCTCTTCGAAAGAGTGCTGCTGAAGCTCTAGGTCGTTGTCGCCTTCGGTTCTGAAAAAATCGAGACCAGTTTCACCAATCGCACGAACGCGAGGCTGCTTGGCAAGGGCTTCGATTTCGGCGATTGCGGCATCCAAGTTTTCAAGAGTCTTGTAAAGCGGAGCCTCGTTTGGGTGAAGCGCAACGGCTGCAAGAACGCGCTGGTCTTTAGTTGCAAGCTCGGCGCACCACTTAGAAGACTCGAGGGTCACGCCCACCTGAACAACACCCTTGATGCCAACGCTCGCGGCCAAGTCCAAATTGTCTTGCCAAGGCATCACGCCAAGTTGCTCATCAAATTCAAATTCGAGGTGGCAGTGGTTGTCGTAAACGGCTACTTCAAGCGGCTCGGGTGCGGGCGGAAAACTCGGTGCCTTCTTCTCTTTGGCGGGTTTCTGTGCCGCCGCCGAAGGCTCGCCAGCCTTAGAACTGCGAACGAACTGTTCTGCAGTCATTTGATTACTTCGCTTCGGTTGCGTCGGTTTCGATGCGCGGGAACAACGGCTCAAGTTCACCGATGGCGATGCCAGCCTTTAGCTGCCCCCAGTTTGCGGCCGACGAAAGCGGTTGCGCAACTAGGTTGCCCAGCGATGCTTGGCCGACGGTCGACCAGAGCTTGGCGGCAACCTTTGGCGTAACCGGAGCCATCAACGTTGCTAGCACTCGAAGACCTTCGGCTGCCGTGTAAAGCACGGTGCCGAGGCGCTCGCGCTTGGCTTCATCCTTGGCAAGAACCCAAGGCTCTTGCACGGTGATGTAGTTGTTTAGCTCGTCGACGAGAGTCCACACGGCGATTAGCGCATCTTGGATAGCGATGTCATCAATAGCGGCATCGGCATTTGCCACCGCCGCCGCCGCAACCGCCTGAACCTTTAGGTCATCTTCGGTGGCAGCGCCGGCTGCCGGAAGAACGCCGTCAAAGTAGCGGTGAATCATGGCAACTACGCGCGACGCGAGGTTTCCGAAACCATTGGCAAGTTCAGCCTGGTATCGGGCTGAGAGGTCTTCCCAAGAGAATGAACCATCTTGGCCGAATGCGATTGCCTTCATGAAGTAATAACGGAAGGCGTCAGAGCCAAAAGTGTCGGTGATCTGGCTCGGAGCGATACCGGTCAACTTTGACTTCGACATCTTCTCGCCACCAACTAGCAACCATCCGTGGCCGAAAATCTGCTTAGCCGGAGGCAGGTCGGCAGCCATGAGCATGGCCGGCCAAATAACGGCGTGGAAGCGAAGAATGTCTTTACCGACTACCTGAACGGTGGCTGGCCAGAGTGATTCAAACTTGGCCATCGCCTCGGCCGAGTCTTCGCCGTAACCGATGGCGGTGATGTAGTTCAGGAGTGCGTCGAACCACACGTAGGTGATGTGACTGTCATCCCAGGGAATGTCGATTCCCCAGTCGAACTTTTCTTTCGAACGCGAAATCGAAAGGTCAGTCAAACCTCGGCGCACGAAAGAAACAACCTCGTTGCGAGCTGAATCAGGCTGAATGAACTTTGGGTTGGCGGCATAGAAGTCGAGCAATGGCTGCTCGAACTCGCTCAACTTGAAGAAGTAGTTGGTTTCGGCAAGCTTCTCAACCGGCTTCGAGTGAATGGCGCAAACTGGCTGGCCGGCGAATGCGCCGTCGCCTGGCATAAGGTCGGCCTCGGTTTTGTACTCTTCGCAACCAACACAGTAGTTGCCTTCGAATTCACCGCGATAGATGAAGCCGGTGTCATATAGCTTCTGCAAGAACTTTTGAACGTTCTTTTCGTGACGCGGCTCGGTGGTACGAATGAAATCTTGGTTATCGATATCGATAGTTTCAAGCAATGGAAGCCAGGCTTCTTCGACCAATTTGTCGGCCCAAGCCTGCGGTGAAACAGAGTTGGCAGATGCGGTACGCAGAATCTTTTCGCCGTGCTCGTCGGTGCCGGTGAGTAAGAAACTCTGCTCTCCGCGCTGTCGGTGCCAGCGAGCCAAGACGTCAGAAGCTACCTCGGTATAGGCGTGACCGATGTGAGGAGCGTCGTTGACGTAAAAGATAGGGGTCGTTACATAGAACGACTGACCTTTGGTGTTTGGCATTCTTCTATCTTAAAGCTTTGCGGGCTTCTAGAACCGACTGGTAGAGCTCACTTTTACCGGCACCGGCAGCGCCGGCTATCTCGGCAACAGCTTGCTTAAGGCCGATTCCGTCTTCGATAAGCGCTAACACCTGCTCGACTAGGTCTTCGCTCTTGGCCTCGATTGCCTCGGCTCCAGCGATGACCAGCACCATTTCGCCCTTTGGTTCACTCTTCGCCCACTCGATTAACTCGGGGAAGGTGCCTCGTTGCGTGTGCTCAAACTTCTTGGTTAATTCGCGAGAGACACTGGCCTGGCGAAGTTCACCGAACACCGTTGCTGCATCTTCGAGAGATTCCAGAATGCGGTGCGGCGATTCAAAAAACACCATGGTTCGTGGTTCGCGAGTCAGCGATTCAAAGGTCTTTTTGCGGTCGCCGCTCTTGCGCGGCAAGAAACCTTCAAAGGTAAAACGGTCGGTTGGTAAACCCGATACGGCGAGCGCCGAAAGCACAGCCGAGGGCCCCGGAATGATTGTCACCGGTACATTTGCCTTTACCGCCGCACGCACCAGCAAGAAGCCCGGGTCGCTAACGGTTGGCATTCCAGCATCGCTCACCACGAGAACGTCATCCTCGCCGGCTATTTCAAGAATCTGCTCGATTCGATCGCTCTCGTTGTGTTCGTGCAGGCTGAATAGTCGAGCATTTAGCTTCACGCCCAGACCATTAGCCAGTTTCAGCAGGCTTCGAGTGTCTTCTGCCGCGATGAACTTCGATGAAACCAGATGTTCGACCAGGCGTGGTGAAGCGTCGGAAAGGTTTCCGATGGGAGTCGCAGCAAGGATGAGCACGCTCTATTGTCTAGCATTAGGGCGTGATTGCATTACTTAATCGAATCTTGGGCAGCGAAAAAAGTCGCCGCCGGTTCAACTTGCTCTCGCCATGGCTAATCATCGGTCTGGCCGCTTTTCTTCGCCTATGGAACCTCGGTTACCCGAAGAAACTGGTTTTTGACGAAACCTATTACGTCAAGGATGCCTGGACACTCTGGAACACCGGAGCCGAAAAGGCTTGGCCGCAAAACGCTAACGGCGCCTTCGAGGCCGGTCAGGTCAACACCTACCTCAGTGATCCTAGTTTTGTAGTTCACCCACCTCTCGGTAAATGGATCATGGGTCTTGGCATGTGGGCATTCGGCCCAACCAACAGTTTTTCATGGCGCATCAGCGTTGCACTCTTGAGCATTGCCGCGGTCGGGCTCATCATGATGGTGGCAAAGATTCTCTTTCAAACCCAGGTTTGGGCATTGGCTTCTGGTTTCTTATTTGCCATCGACGGTCACGCAATCGTTCTGGGTCGCACCGGGCTTCTCGACAGCATGCTGATGTTTTTCGCACTCCTTGCCTTCTATTTCTTGCTTCGGCACCTGCAAACCCGCAAACTCGGCGAACCCACTTGGCGACAGCCGCGGTTGATTGCCGTGGGAGTAACACTTGGCGCGGCGACCGCCGTGAAGTGGTCGGGGCTGTACTTTTTGGCCGCCTTTGGTCTCTACGTCGTGGTTAGCGACGCCATCGAACGCCGCAGGCTCGCTTTGGCAAGTGTCGACTCAAGCGAGCCGATTAGCGTTGGCAGTTGGCTGGCACCAAGTTTCATCCAAGCCATCATTAGTTTCTTACTTATGGTGCCGGTTGCTGTCTTGACTTATGTGGCTAGCTGGACAGGGTGGCTAATTTCCGACGGCGGATACGATCGCGACTCAGACCCGAACCCATTTGTTGCACTCTGGAAGTACCACCAAGACGCCTACAACTTCCACGTCAACTTGCATACCCCGCATTCCTACGCATCAAACCCGCTGACCTGGCTATTTGACATTCGCCCAACGAGTTTCTTCTACGAAAGCCTTTCAGCTGGCCAGAATGGCTGCACCTCATCCTCTGGCTGCTCAAGCGCAATCACCGCTCTCGGCAACCCCTTCATCTGGTTTCCGGCAGCCGCCGCCGTCTTTCTCTTGACCTACCTTTTCATCACGCGCAAGAGCAAAGTCGGTGGTTTGATTCTTCTTGGAATTGCCGGCGGATACCTACCCTGGTTGGCATTTTTGAATCGCACCGTTTTCCAGTTCTACGCCATCGCATTTTTACCTTGGATGATCTTGGCCCTGGTTTATGTCATTCGTATGTATCTGCACACTCGAAAGGTAGATGAGCTGCCACGAGCCGTGAAAATTGTTGGCGGTTATTTTGGCCTAGCTTTTGCGGTTAGCCTATTCTTCTTGCCAATCTGGATCGGAACCTGGACCCCTTATTGGTACTGGCACTTACACATGTGGCTTCCTAGTTGGATCTAATAAATGAGTAGTTACGGAGCTTTGTTCCGAGCCCCCGGATTCCTCCGGGTTATTTCGTCGCAACTTTTTGCCCGATTCCCATTCGGAATGATGACTTTGGCGTTCGTGATGCACATCCAATTCGTGCACCACTCCTATGCGGTGGCGGGCCTCGCGCTCGGCGCCGACACCATTGGCGCCGCCATTTCTGGCCCAGTTCTTGGCCGACTGCTCGGCAAGTATGGAACTTCTCGGGTGCTTTTAACCACAGCATCCATCGGCGCCTCGGCGATTGCCGGAATCGGCCTATTGAATGCTCCACCGGTTGGAATGATTGCCCTCGCACTTGTGGTCGGGTTGACCTCCCCGCCAATTCAAACTGCTGCCCGCACCATCTACCCAACCCTGGTGAAGAAGAAAGATTTGCCGGCGGTTTATTCTCTCGATGCAACTTCGCAAGAACTTATTTGGGTCATAGGGCCGGTGCTTGCCACGGTCTTGGCGGCACAGGTGAATACAACGTTTGTGGTTGTGCTGATGGCCTTGATTCAGGTTTCAGGCGCTATCTGGTTCTGCTCAAACAGAGAAGTCAGCCAAATGGTTATCCCAAGTTCTAATCGCAAAATGGGTGGAGTTCTGACCAACAAGGTTGTGCTGAGCACCGCCATCCTTGGTCTCTTGCTTATTGGCGGTTTCAGCGGCGTCGAGGTTGGCACGGTTGCGGTTGTGCCAAAATCACTTGCCGGCGTGGTCATCGGAGCACTGTCGCTCGGCTCGATTGTCGGTGGGTTGTTTCTGGGTAACCGAGTCAAATCGCGGTGGTCACTCACCTGGCTGCTTACCCTGGTGCTCGCCGGCTACCTACTGATTTGGGTGGCACCCTCCGATGCCATTTGGATCTCGATCTGCCTATTCATCGCCGGCGTCGGAGTTGCTCCTTCGCTCGGCATTCTGGGCACCGCAATCGCTTCAAACCTCAAAGCTGGCGAAGCCGCTGAGGCCAACGGCTGGGCCAGCACCGGTCAACTGATGGGCTATTCAGCCGGAGCCGCTCTCTCAGGAATCGCCATCGACTCAGTTTCGAACACCTCGGCATTTTTAGTTTCTATCGTTTTCGGTGTGGGCGCCATCCTGGTTGCCATCATGGCCGTTGAAATCATGTCACCCGCAAGAAAGCAGAGCTAATGAATACCTACGCAGTGAACTACTTTTACGTCGCCGACAGTGAGACCATGGATGAGGTGCGCCCTATCCATCGAGCGTGGCTCACCAAACAACTAGACGAGGGAACCCTGCTCGCCAGCGGCCCGATGGTCGACAACCCCGGCGCGCTATTAATCTTCAAAGCGGAATCAGTTGAGGCACTTGCCGGTTTACTTGACCAAGACCCATTTGATCAAGCCGGCTGCATCGGCGAACGCGTGATCAATCAGTGGAACCCTGTATTCGGACCTTGGAGCAACTAATGTCATTTGACCCAAAGAACATGCCACTCATCACTCTAAATAACGGGCAAGAAATTCCTCAGCTGGGGCTTGGAGTTTTCAAACTTGAGCCGATTGCAACAGCCGACATTGTCACCGCCGCGCTCGAAACCGGGTATCGCCGAATTGACACCGCTGCCATCTACGGCAATGAAGTTGAAGTAGGCCAGGGCATTCGCCATAGCTCAGTCGCACGTGAAGACATTTTTGTAACTACCAAAATTTGGAATGACCGTCAGGGACATGCGTCTACCCTAGAGGCGGTTAATGAAAGCCTCGAGCGCCTCGACATCGATTACATCGACATGTTGCTCATTCACTGGCCAGCACCCGCGCAAGACAAATTCGTCGAGACTTGGGCCGCATTCGAAGAAGTCTTGAAAACAGACAAGGTTCGTGGAATTGGAGTCTCAAACTTCCACCCAATGCACCTGCACAAGCTCTTGGCGTCGGGCGGCACCGTTCCTGCCCTCAACCAGGTAGAACTTCACCCTGCGCTTCAACAGCCGGAACTGAGGGCTTACAACAGCTCGCACGGCATAGCCACCGAGGCCTGGTCACCTCTAGCTCGCGGTCGATTCCACAACGAGGCAATCATCGTGAAAATTGCCGAAAAGCATGGCAAGACTCCGACCCAGGTGATTATTCGCTGGCACATCGAACTCGGCAATCTTGTGATTCCAAAGACAGCCACCGCAAGTCGACTGATCGAGAACATCTCAGTGTTTGATTTCACCTTGGATGACCATGACATGGCTGCAATATCAACCCTCGAATCCGGTTTCAGAACCGGCCCGAACCCAGAAGAGTTCCACTAATCATGCGCGTTCTAGTGTCGGGCGCCACTGGCCTGGTTGGCAGCGAAGTAATTCGCCAGCTGAAAGCCCAGGGCCACGAGCCCCTGCGCCTCGTTCGCCGAGCTGCAGTGGCAGCCGATGAAGTCGAATGGGACCCAGCGCGCGGTTACCTGCAGGCAGACATCATGGAAACCATTGATGCCGTGGTCAACATGGCCGGCGCAACCACCGGAAAGATTCCCTGGACCGCAAAGTACAAAGAAGAAATTGTTAGCTCGCGAATCAACTCGACGCGAACTCTCGTTGATGCAATGAAAGCTGCCAAAAAGCGACCAACAGTTCTGGTCAGCGGTTCGGCATCTGGTTTCTACGGTGATAGTGGCGACAAGGTTCTCGGGGAATCGACGCCAAAGGGAACCGGGTTTCTGAGTGACCTGGCCAACGAATGGGAACAAGAGGCACTTAAATCCCCAACCGAGGTTCGCGTTGTTTTGGCTCGCACCACGATGGTGATGTCTAGAAAACTAGGTGCCTTAGGGCGACTAATTCCCCTAATCAAACTTGGCATCGGTGGGCCACTCGGTTCTGGAAAACAGTGGTGGGCCTGGATCTCGCAACCCGACGAAGCCGCAGCGATTATTCACCTAATTAATACGCCGAGCGCCAAGGGTGCTTACAACCTGACAGCACCCGAGCCAGCCACCTGTGGCCAGATTGTGAAGGCGCTGGCAAAGAACCTGAGACGACCAAGCCTGATTGCTGTGCCAGCTTTTGCCCTGAAGGCATTGGTCGGCGAGGCGGCCGTGGAACTTCTTCTCTGCAGCCAAAACATGTCAGCAGATCGCCTATTGCAAACCGGTTTCAAGTTTCAGCACCCAACGCTCAAACAAGCCGTTGACTGGGTCACCGAAAAGTAGAGATTAAATAAAAAACCCGCCACCCAATCGGTGGCGGGTTTTTTATTGGCTTGATTTACTTGGCTGCTGGCTTCTTGACAGCAGGCTTCTTTGCTGCAGGCTTTGCTGCAGGCTTCGCAGCAGTCTTCACAACGGCCTTTGCGGCCGCCTTCACAACTGGCTTAGCTGCAGGCTTAGCTGCTGCCTTCACAACGGCCTTAACTACTGGCTTAGCTGCAGGCTTAGCTGCTGCCTTCACAACGGCCTTAACTACTGGCTTAGCCGCAGGCTTCTTAACGGCAGGCTTCTTTGCTGCTGGCTTAGCGGCTGGCTTCGCAGCTGGCTTTGGTGCAGCTACCTTTGCGGTGGTCTTTGCAGCAGTCTTGGCAACCTTCTTTACTGCGGTGCCCGCAGTCTTGGTTGCAGCCTGGGTTGCCTTGGTCGCAGTCTTGGTGGTTGCGTTGACCTTCTTCTCGACGGTCTTGGTGGTTGCGTTGACCTTCTTCTCGACGGTCTTCGCTGCAGCAGCAACCTTCTTCTCAGCAGAAGCTACGGTCTTTTCAACCTTCTTCTCGAGGTCGGCAGTAACCTTGGCAGCCTCGTCTACTACCTCTGCGGCTAGCTTGCCGGCGTCTTTTGCAATGCTCTTTGCGTTCTTTGCAAAAAGCTTCTTCGCAGTGTCAAAAATGCCCATGGTTTATGTCCTTAAATTTGTGGGATTGTGAAATCTCTTTAAGTGTAGCGAGTGAGCCTAATTAGTGCGCTAGCGAGATTCTGTTTTACGAACTGTTAATCGAACCTTGCTTGAATGATTTAGCCGTTGGCGCGACGTCGGCGAAGAATTTCATCCAACTCGCGCTGGTCGAGTTTACGAGCAGCAACGGCTTTGTGTGCGTCATCAAATGACAGCACTTCGGCAATCTCTGGAACCTCTAAAGTGCCCTGCAGAGTGCGAGGGGCGGGCAGCACGGTGCGCTCCCATGCGCGTTCATCTTCGACTGCTGAGACTGGCTCTTGAGTCTCAGCGTATTCACGAGCCAAACTCAAGAAATTGTCTGTAGACGGCCGACGAGCGGGCATCCCGCGCTTTGATTTTGAAGCCTTCGGGCGAGGCGAGTAGATGCCACGCTCACGTTCTTGCGAACGTTTGAACCATGACGGAACAAAGACCAATAGCCAGAGTCCGGCAACCACTGCCAGGGCCATTCCGCCAAATCCATCGAAGTTCATACTTCAAAGATATGAGCTAGCTACCCAACTCATCTGCATTTAATTCGGTGTGTTTAATTGGATTTGATTTTGACAAGCTCCACGGATAGCTCAAACCTGCCACTTTGCCCTGTAGCCACCGGCTCAGCACTCCCTCGGAAACCTCTTCGTGAGTCAGCGCAAAAATATAATGATCACGCCAAGCGCCATTGATGTGTATGTAACGCTCTTTCAAACCCTCATATCGGAATCCGAGTTTTTCAATTACGCGCAAGGATGCAAGATTTTCGGGGCGAATGTCGATCTCGACTCTGTGCAACCCAACGACTCGAAAAAGATAGTCGGTTATCAAGGCAACAGCTGTCGGAGTCACGCCCTGGCCGGCGACTTCTGGAACCACCCAGTAGCCGAGCACGGCACTACTCACCGAACCGTAAAGAATATTCGCTACGTTTAGCTGACCGACAACCTCACCGCGATATTCGATGATGCAAGGCATTCCACTTTGGTCATCCAGCTGCCGCACCAAACCTCTGGTCATCGCCTTGATATCAAAAGAGTTTGGGCCAAATGGGTTTGTCGCTTCCCACGGGCGAAGCCATTCCCGATTGCCCAGAATTAGCCGCTCCAACGCCTTGGCATCGCGAACGCGCAGCAACCTTAGGGTTACGTCACCTTGGGTGAGAGCAAAAGTCATAGCCACGATGGCAAGATTAGTCCCATGGATGCAGCGAATCAGCAAAAACGCGAATTGCGCGCCGAGTTAAAGTCTCGCCGCGCGCAACGTGAGTATGACCCCGAGTTGGCCGGCCAACTTTGCGTTCAACTTGCCGAACTCTGCCTAAGCAACGGCGCAACCAAGGTGGCCTGCTACCTTGCATTTGGCGATGAGCCCGACACCGAAATATTTATTGATTGGGCTCTAGAAAATTCAATCGAGGTTTTGCTGCCAATCTCAAACGCGGATGGCACCCTCGGTTGGGTTCGCTTCGATGGCGAAACGCAAACTGGGATATTTGGTTTTCAAGAAGCGGCAGGGCCTGTTGCAGACCTTTCAGACGCAGATCTCATCTTCATCCCGGCAATGGCAGTAGATAAGGCCGGGCAGCGGCTAGGTAAGGGCAAGGGATACTACGACAAAGCGTTGGCGACTTTAGAGACCATTGCTCCGGTAATCGCCGTCGTCTTCGATGAAGAGGTTCTCGAGTCTGTTCCAACAGAAAATCACGACCACCCTGTAGACGCAGTGGTGACTCCGTCGGAAACCTTGGTCTTCAGCAATCGGTTAAACTAGAGAAATGCCCCTCTACTCATACGCCTGCAAGAACTGTGAGCACACCTTTGATGTGCAGCAGTCATTTGCCGATGCGGCGCTAACCAAGTGCCCTGAATGCGGAGGCGAGCTTCGAAAGGTGTTCGGCAAGGTTGGCATAACCTTCAAGGGCAGCGGCTTCTACCGAAACGACTCTGGCTCGAGCAGCAAGAAGAGCGACTAACCTAACCTCGACTAGCCCCAGTGTGGCGGCTTATCTCCGCGAAGTCTCGCGTCATTTGAATCAGAACGGTCGCCCCAGGCAGCATCCGAGTCTTCGAAGGCGCGATCAGAAGGATCAAATAGCGGAGTCGGTCGCTTGGAAATTTGCATCCCGAGCTGTTCTGCGATGCGCTGTGCGATTGTCTGTGGGTCGGCAAAAAGTTCGAAACTGTGCACCCTGATGTATTGCCAACCCAATGCCTTCAACAAGCCTGGGCGAATGCGGAATTTCTCGTTGCGGTTCTGGCCACGTAAAGCCCAATCAGGCTCAATCACAGCGGCCTTCTTGGCGTAACTAACCACTAGCGGCATCGATGCCGAAAGGGTTTCATCGACGCGTGCACCGAGTTTCTTGAGACGCAGGCTGAGATCGTTCAACATCGGGTCTGGTAACGCATCGCTTGGTTCTGGAAGCGCATCGGCAGTGGCAAGCAAATCTCGAAGCAATAGCGCTCCGTTGGTTAGTCGGTCTGCCGGAATGTCTTCGGCTGCAAAGCAAGAAATTACAGTGATTTCTCTGCGCGCACTGACAAGTAGATTGGCAAGCGAACGCCGACCCTCGGGCTCACTCAATTGACCAAAGTTTGAAAGCACTGCCCCATGCGAGGTGCGCCCAAACCCAATTGAGAAAATGACTCGATCGGCGAGGCGGTGGGTCAAATCTGAGATTGCCAAGACTTCAAACTTCTCGCGGCCATGACTGTGGAAGAATTCGGCGAGTTCTGGTCGTGACTTCAAACCTTCACGGATGCCGGCGCGAACTCTCTCGGCGTGCACCGAAGAAGCGCTGGCTAGCAGCAGTGACTCTTCGGGATGCCAGGCTGCATGGTGGAAGACCTGCTCTACGGCACGCTCAACCTCGGCACCGAGACTCTCGGTAGAACCTTCGATTGTGCTCGTGGCTCGATTTTCTAGCAGCACCAAATCTAGGTTGAAAGACTTTTCACCGAGATATTCGCCCGCACTCGGTTCGAATTCGATGCGGTTCTGATAAAACTCGCGATTAATTAGACTCGCCAGCGCTTGGCTGGTGGTTCGGTAACTATATCGCAATACCTCAGAGCCGTAGATTCTGCGCACCTCGGCAAACACCGAAGGTGACGTTATTTCGCGACCGAGGGGAATCGCTCGAGATTCAATTTCAAACCCGGTTGGCATCGATATTGCATCGTCGCCGAAAGCTAGAATCTGGCGAGCACGAGACAGAACTCCAAGGTTCTCGGCAATGGTGCTTCCGGCCGCATCCAAGACGAAAACCACGTCGAAGGTCTCATCCGAATCTAGGTTTCGAGCAGCTTCATAAGGAGAAAGCAGTTTCACAGCAGATAAGGTAGGCCAAATTCGTGGCGCTGCCTTGGCAAGTGAACCAAAACTGGCTGAGCCAGTTTTGAGCGCCACCTTAAGCGATTGAGCCTCGGCTTGGTTTTCGGCAAGAGAAGCGTGCCAAGCGTCGGCTAGGTGTTTTGCCAGATGCTTTGAACCGAGTTGAATTTGCGTTTGGTATGCCTTGCGGAAGTTCTCTTCGTTGGCTTCAATTCGTTCAGCTGAATAGGCCAGCAAAGTCGAATCTTTTGAGAGTGCGAATTCGAGTGCAGACTGCCACCATGCCAAATCAAGCTCAACAGCGAGCCGGTCTTTAGGAGTGTGTAACCGCCCAAGGTCTCTTGCCAGTTGGCCCAAGCCCGTGGCTCGCAGTTGGCCGGCGAGCATGGCTCGATCACCCAGATTTGCTAATGCCTCGGTGTCTTCAGCCAAAGAGTTAAGTTTCAACTTCAACTTTTCGAGGTTGAGTTGCTTAAGCGGCACTTCGGTCGACTCTGGGTCGAGGTGCCGCTGAATTGCATCGAGGTCTGCGACGAAAGATTGGTAGGCAACCTGGGCATCGTTGATACCCGCTGGCACCTGAGGCGTAACCGGCGAAAGCGAGTAAAGCTGCCACAGCTCGCGTTGGTGCTGAATTTCCAGTAGCGCAACATGCAGGTCTGCAACGTGCATTCCAGGACGCAGGTACTCTTTGGCAAGTTTCTTGAGTCTGCGACGGTTAACTCCAGAGATCTTCGCGCGCTCGCTCTTTTCGACTCCCTGCCGCGGGGCAGTAGCAGCGATTAACTCGGTCAGTGGTCGATCAAAAACATCTGCCACGAATCGATCGTGCGTTTCGCGAACCCCCATAAACAGCTTGAGGTAAATTCCGAACTCTTCTACGCTGTTGGCTGGCTTGAAATTGACCGCTGCAATGAAATCGGCAAGTTGTAAAGACAAGTTTGGAAAAGAATCATCGCGAAGTTTTTTGGCTAGCTCAATGGCCTGGCCGACCTCGCCAGGTGAATTGAACTGCGCTTGATACCAAGCCGTGTCTTGCGGACCGAATTTGAACTCACCCAGCTCTTCCGCTTCGGCAAGCAAGGTGAGCGCTACTTTGCGATCGAGGTGGTCGGTTAGATATTTTGCCTCGATGCGCGCGTTCGTGACGGGAGCATGTGGCATGGCGCTAAGAGCCGAAAGTTCGGTCAAGATTTCTGAAATCGAAACGCCAAGCGATTCAACCTTTTGGTCGAGAGCTTTGAAATAGGCGTCGAGTTCTTGCTCAGCCACCAGCCTCTTACCTCGGGCCGCCGAGAGATCAACCGCTTGCGCCTTTTCACTTCGAGAAATTGAGGCGACAACGTCTACCCAGGTGCTGTAGGCGCGAACACCCATTCCAGCTAGGCCGGTTTCAGATAGGCGATCAGCTAGTTCGTTGAGGGTCTGTCTCCTTGGCGCAACCACCGCAACTCGCTTTCCGGCTTGCACAAGCACACCAAGCGTGTTGACCACGGTCTGAAGGTAACCACAACCTGGCAATGTCTCGATAGCAAAACTCTGCCCGGCAAGCGCTCGAGCAGCAATTCGAACCTGCGTAGCGTCGGCGTCGGCCACAAACAACATCTCAGAAGTGTGAATGTCTTCAAGGCTCTCTCGAGCGTCGCCGGCCAGCTCGCTGAGCAGTGGAGTTTCGATGCGCTTAAAATCTCTAAGCATTTCGGTAGGCGCGATGGTGAAGTTTGAGATAACCAGAATTCGCTTGAAATCTAATGTCGCCGTCGTCGCGGTTAGATTTGCCAAATAATTCAAGACGGTAACCGGCACAAGATCTGAACTCTCGTTTTGTCTGGAAAGCAACTCGGTTTCGTTGAGTTTGATTCCGTAGCAAGTCTCGAGCGAATCTACGAAGGCCGGGTTTACAAACGGCGCACCTGATTTCTGCAGTTCGTAGTCATCGCCCTTTTTCTCGAGTGAGAGCGGCCAGAGCAGAATCGGCATCTTGAGATCGAAACCGTCACCCTCAAAGTCTGCGAGACCGCCCACCAAGAAAAGAGTTTCGATTCCGAAGTGATTCTGAAGGCGCTCTGACTTTGCATTGATTCGGCGAGCAGCTGCAAGCGCCCGAGAATATGCCAACGGGTCTCGAACTAAGTTCGAAAGAAGTGTGGTTCGGCCGGTCACAAATTGTGAGAAACCGCCCGGATGACTGCGCTCTAGGTCGATTTGACCGAAGGTGTTTGGCTCAAAGTTCGTGAGCGGATTGGTGACTCCGATGGCTGTGATTTCCTCTTGCCAGGCATCCCACTGAGCGCGCGAGATTTTTGCTCCGGTAACTTCAAAATCAACCATGTTTTAACACTAACTTTTGTAACTCACAATCGATTTAGGCTTGCCCGCGCGAGCTTGCAGAATGCGCGTATATTTGGAAGGCACGCCTTCGTAGCTCAGTGGATAGAGCAGTGGTTTCCTAAACCATGTGCGGAAGTTCGATTCTTCTCGGGGGCACTCTCATTCTTCAATATCGGGCACCCGCGGTGATGTGACCGATTAGGCAGCCTGCAGGTATGGGTTCCAGTCGGGCTCGAGCCGTTCGGTTCCACGAACGCTCCAAACTGTGCCGCTAGGCATCCGTGGCGTGAAGTTTAGCTTCCAGCCCATCTCGGCCAGAGTCTTGTCGCCCTTTCGGTTGTTGCAAGCGAAACAACAGGCAACCAGGTTCTCCCAAGTGTCACGCCCTCCCTTTGATCGCGGTTGAACATGATCAATAGTGTTTGCCGGTCTAGAGCAATAGGCGCAGGTGTGGCCGTCTCGGCGAAGTACGCCCCTGCGCGAGACCGGAACGTTTCTACTGCCGGGAATGCGAACGTAACGCGACAATAAGATCACCGAAGGTAGCTCGAATTCATCCTTGGCAGAATGCACGGTGGCTTCTGGAGCGCCCGCCAAGACCGTGGCTTTGTTGTTCAAGACCAGGATGATCGCTCGTTTGAATGAGACCACTGCGAGTGGTTCGTATCCCGCATTCAGAACCAAGGTGCGCATCAAATACCTCTCAAAATAAAAAACGCGCCGCCAATAATGGCGACGCGATTAGCTATCAAGTTGTTGTTGCTCAGGGCGTATCGGTTGACAAGGGCACTTGAGGCGCATCTGTGTCTCCGATCACTAAGCGAAGTTCGTTTCTTTTGTCAGATTATGGCCCGAAGGCAAAAAAGCGCAGATAATTTTGAGCGTGTTTTATGAAGATTTGATAACGCGTTTGCGACTAATTGTTGAACTACTTGGTGGCCAGGCGCACGAAGTGAATGTTGCTCGTGAAGATTGGAGCCAACTTTACGTAGTCTCCAGGTCGAGGCGAGTGGTAGAAGTTTCCGTTTCCGGCATAGATGCCGTCGTGGCTCAGGTCATCAAAGACCACCAAGTCACCAGGAACCGCGTCTTCTGGCTTAATCATGATGCCCAGTCGGTTTTGACCGTGCACCGAGTGCGGTAGCGCAACACCGAACTGAGAGAAGACGAAGGCTACATAGCCCGAACAGTCGAAGCCTCCGGGGGTTTCGCCGCCGAAGACATAAGGCGTGCCCACGTAGTTGGATGCGACTTTCAGAATGGTTGAACCATCGAGCTTGCTGTAAGGCGGGTTGAGTATGAAGTCGGCAGCGGTAGGGCCGGCATAGGTGCGGTAGGCATTCAAGGTTTCTTGGCGCGCGATTTCGCTGGCGTTGGCAGACTCATAGTTACCGCGGGCATACTTCTCGATGTTCACGGCGGCGACCGTCAAATTTTGAGTGTCTGAGGCCGAGGCAAGCGCCTGCGCATCGGTGGTGGCAAATCGAGACATGGCTGCTACGTCTGGGTTGTAGGCGTAGGCAGGCAGCGCAAATGTTGCAAACAGCCCGGATGCCACGGTCATAGTGACAACGTTTCGGATGCCCCGGCGGTTGTAGAACTTGATTTTCCGTTCGGCGCGCACCAAATAGCGCCCGGCCGAGACGGCCTCACTTCGAGTTGGGTTTGCCGCGCGTTCTGCTGCCTGGAGTTTGGCTAGTTTCTTGGCCTGCTTTCGAGCAAGGCGCGACAAACGTGCCCTCTCCGATTCGCGAATCGATCGACGGCTGCGCAACTCGAATGACTCGAGGACGTTGATTTCAACATCTGCGCGGTGTCTACCGGTGGCTTTGGTCGCCAAGACTAAACCTCCAGGGTTTATTTGTGCAGACCTCAAGTTTAGCCGAGGTTGCCTGAGAAAGCACTGTGGAAGAGCTTGCTAAGCCTCGACGAAGAGGTGCATGGCTAGGTCATTGGTGAGTTCTAAGCCCTCTACTTCGCCTCCAGGCGTAACCAAAACGCCACGGTCGTGAAACTCAAGACGAAGAGCGGCACCCGGCAATAGGTTTAGCTTTTTGAGGGCTGAAAGAAACTCCACGTCTAGCTGTGCGGGTTCGCCAATTCGCTTCAGGATGAAGGTGCTTTGCTCAGCTATGGCGCGCGGCAGGTCGAGAATCGAGACGACTCCATCCTTGAAATTGGCATTGGTTTCAAAACCCAGTTCGGCTAATCCAGGAATCGGGTTGCCGTAAGGCGAGACATCCGGGGTGTCAAGCATTGAAAGAATCTTGCGTTCCACTGTCTCGCTCATCACGTGCTCCCAGCGGCATGCTTCCTCGTGAACCAGCTCCCACTCAAGACCAATGATGTCGGCAAGCAGGCGCTCTGCAATTCGGTGCTTACGCATAACCGAAACAGCTTCTTTGCGGCCTTGGTTAGTCAGTTCTAGGTGTCGGTCGCCGCTAACAATGACGAGTCCGTCGCGCTCCATGCGGGCGACGGTTTGCGAAACGGTCGGGCCAGACTGGTCGAGGCGCTCGGCGATGCGAGCTCGCATCGGAATCTGCCCCTCTTCCTCGAGTTCGAGGATGGTGCGGAGGTACATCTCAGTAGTGTCGATTAGATCTGCCACAATGCCCTCCATTCGGTTGATTTCAGTCAAGATTACCGCGGAGATGGGCCGTTTTGAGTCAGGTAAACTTGACCCATGTCTGAAATCATGATTCCTGCCGAGTTTTTGCCGATAGATGGACGCTTTGGATGCGGACCTTCTAGGGTGCGTCAAGAGCAAATCGCTGCTTTTGCAACCGAAGGTGCCCGATTGATGGGAACCTCGCACCGCCAAGCGCCAGTCAAAAACTTGGTAAAGCGCGTGCAAGAGGGATTGATTGACCTGTTTCACAACCCAGCTGGCTACGAGATTGTCATCGGCAATGGCGGCTCTACCGCATTCTGGGATGCTGCGGCCTTCTCCCTGGTTGAGAACAAGGCGCAGAACTTGGTTCACGGAGAATTTGGTGCCAAGTTTGCCTCGGCACTAACTAATCCATGGCTTCAAAAGCCAACCGTTATCAATGGTGAGCCTGGCTCGCGCCTTGAGCTGCGTGCCGAAGCTGGCGTTGACTCCTATGCCTACGCACAGAATGAGACTTCAACCGGCGTGGTAACTCCGGTAAAGCGCATCGAAGGCGCAGATGCTGGTTCGCTGTTCTTTACCGACGCAACCTCAGCCGCAGGCGGCATCGATTTCGACCCACTTGAGACAGACGTTTACTACTTCGCTCCTCAGAAGAACTTCGCCTCCGATGGCGGCCTCTGGTTTTCACTAATGTCACCTGCAGCCCTAGAGCGCGCCGAGCGAATTGCTGCTAGCGATCGTTACATCCCGGAATTCTTGAGCGTTAAAACCGCAATCGACAACTCGCGTCTAAACCAGACTCTCAACACCCCGGCGATTGCAACGCTGTTCTTGCTAGCCGAGCAAGTCGATTGGATGAACGCCAATGGTGGTCTTGCTTGGGCAGACTCACGCACCAAGGCCGCTTCGTCACACCTTTACGACTGGGCAGACGCTTCGAGCTTTGCTAACCCATTTGTTGCTAACCCAGAGCACCGCTCACAGGTTGTTGTAACCATCGACTTTGATGCAGCGGTCGATGCAGCAGCGGTTGCCAAGGTGTTGCGCGCCAATGGAATCGTTGACACGGAACCATACCGAAAGCTTGGCCGTAACCAGTTGCGAGTGGCGACGTTCACTGCGATGGAACTTGCAGACGTTCAGAAACTTACCCAGGCAATTGACTATGTAGTTGGTCAGCTGGCCTAGGCTAGCGACATGAAGTTCTACATAAAGGATTCTGAGCGCAAGCCAGACCCGGCTCCGGTGAAGACCAACGCAAAGTTGGCCATCTCAGTCGGCCTTGGGCTGTGGGGTTTAGCTCTCGTCGTTCTTCTTTTTGCCGGCTCCGCGATTCCTGCGGCGCAAGAATCTTGGACGCTTACGTGTCTTGCCGGCATCGGCCTTGGCCTCTACGCCCTCTTCCACGTTCGTCGCCGCTGATTCATCTTCGCCGGCTGCCTCGAGAGCATCCTCTTCTAGGTCGGCTGCATCGTCAATAGCGTCGTTGTCAGAACCGTTGACATCTTCGACATCTACTTCGTCGGCAACGTCGTCTTCGATGTCATCTTCGGAATCTGATTCATCTTCAGAGTCTTCTGCGTCGAGAGCGGCCTGAGCTTCGAGTTCGGCCTGAAGAGCCTTGTAGTCGGCGAGACGCTCAGACCAAGGCACCCAGTCTGGTGCAATAAGCGAATCTGGGCCTGGAACCAGCAGAACCTCTGAAACCGTTGGGGCAACTTCGCCTTCGCCTTGAAAAATGCTCACAGACCAACGCCAGCCAACATAACCCTTTAGTTTGCTTTCAAAGAGGTAAGTGACCACGCCTTCGTCTTCAGCGATCGAGTCGATGAAGAAGCCCACCGCATTACGTGAGGCAGCTTCAACCGCCGCGTTGTAAGCGAAAGTTTTGTTTTCTGCGGTCTTAGGCATCCAGCTCGTCAGCCAACTTGCGAAGTAGGCTCGCAATCTTCTTGCCGTTTGATGACTCTGGGTACTTGCCGTGCTTCAAACCGCCACCGAGGTGGTCTAGCAAGCGAATTAGGTCTTCAACAATTAGTGCCATCTCGTCGGCCGGCTTGCGGCTCAACTTTGCCAGGCTAGGCGGAGCGTCTAACACGCGAACCGATAGCGCCTGGGCCCCACGCTTGCCATCAACGATTCCGAAATCTACACGGCTGCCTGGGCGAATTGAGGTGGTTCCAGCCGGAAGCGCGCTGATGTGCAAGAAGACTTCGCTGCCATCGTCAGATGCGATGAAACCGAAACCTTTGTCTTCGTCGAAGAACTTGACTTTGCCGGTAGGCATGTGGACCTCTTTCGTTATAGCAAACCTTTATTTTACAAGGCAGAATGCTTCTTTAGCCAAGGTATCCTAGAAGGATGGCTAAAGAGACTAAAACTTCGCACAAAACCGAGACACCGCGCCTTGAGAACATCCTTGCTTACATGGCTGTTGGCCTGATTGGCACTTCTATCATCGTGATGGTCATCACCTTGCTGCTATCGCTTTCAACTCACAACCTCTGGCCGATCTTGGTCTTCTATCCACAAATCGGCCTAATAGCTGGCGCGGGCTGCATCATTGGGCTGCTCATCGTTAGCCTACGTCGACGTGCACGCGAGAACAGATAAAACCCTCAAATGAGTGAACTGCTTCGCATTGCCTCGGCCCTTCGCCGAGCAAGCGATGATGACCTGAGAGCGGTCATTTCACAACGAATGGTGAACAGTTCGGGGTTACGCGACTTCTTCGACCTGGCCGAAAGCCTGAGTCAGCCCAAATCGGTGGCCAGCACAGTTGCCGGCCTGCCTAAGGCGCAGATCAACGCCTTGATCGCCATTCTCGAGGGTCAAACCCCTGATGAAAAGGCTGCCGACGCTCTAGTGAGACTTTTGCTTATCGACAGAGCGGTTGATGGTTCATTTTCACTTTTTGAATCGACAGCGCTCTGCCTTCAAACTCTAGAAACGCCCGCAACCTTGGCTCTCGAAGCTGCGGGTAGCTCACCGTTGCAACCCGAGGTCGACCGCGATTGCGGAATTGCGACCTTCGAAACCATGCAGGCTTTGACCGAACTGGTCTTTGATGTCGAGCAGCGTTACATCCGTGAAGTAGGCAAAAAGAACGTCGGCTTGCCTGACATCAAAAGACTTGCCCAGCACCTTCGTCAAACAAACGATTTTGCGCGCGAAATTTATGAACTTGCCAATCACGCAGACCTCATCGGTCTCGTCGCTGGCCGCTGGCAGCTTGGCCCGCAAGCCCTCAACTGGCTCGACTGGCAGCCAACAGCCCGTCACCAGCACTTGATGACTGTCTGGCTAGAGCTTCTTGGCGCCTCTTCAGCCAATGACCTTCTTGAGTCAATTGCAATCTCAGGCGGCTCGGGCGTCATTTCGCTAACCAGGCAGCTGAAAGAAAATTATCCGTTTGCAGACAGCGCAGTCAGTTCTCGGATGGCTCGCGTTGCATCGTTCGCAGAACGCATTGGGCTTTCGCACGAAGGTTGGCTAAGCCATTGGGCGATGGCCACGCTTAGGGGCGAAGTTGCTCAAGCTGCGAAATCGGCAAGTAACTTTTTGCCGGCACCACAGCGCAAACTGATTTGCCAGGCCGACCTTTCTTTGATTGCACCTGGGCCGCTTCCGACCGAACTTGAAATTGCGGTTCGCAGATTTGCCGACACCGAGCAAATCGGCATGGCCTCTACATATCGCATGTCGGCTTTGAGCATCAGCCACGGTCTCGAAACCGGCATGACCGAAAGCGAAATCCGCGGCTGGCTGTTGGAGCTAACCGATAAGGCGTTGCCTCAACCAGTTGACTACTTGATTCGTGAGGCCGCCCAGCGTTTTGGTCGCTTAACTGTTGGTGCGGGCGAGCTAGAAACAAAAAGCGTCATCAAGTCACTCGACTCGATTCTGCTGGCTCAAATCTTGAATGAATCGAAACTCAAACCATTCGCAATGTATGCCCTGCCTGATGGAACCATTGGCTGCCGTTTCGAGCCCGAAATGGTTTATTTTGGCTTGCGCGATGCTGGCTTCAGTGCGGTGCGGGTGGACAACGGCGGCCAAGTGATTTCGCCGCGTACTCCCCTGCTGACTAGTGAGCACATCGAAGTCTCGAGCACCGTTGACCTTGACATTCAGAGACTTCGCGATCAAGAAGAAAAACTCGGCAGCGAGCCTGATGGCGATGACCTTGCCCGATCTATTCAACTTGCCATCAAGAACAAGTCGATCATCATCATCGGAGTGATTTCGAACACGGGCGTCGAACTCGAATTCACATTAGAGCCAATCGGCTTTGCCAACGGGCGACTAAGGGCCAAAGATAAAAAAGCTGACATCGAGCGAACCTTGCCGTTGACCAGCATCACCAGGGTTTCGCTGGGCTAATAGGCTATAAGGATGACTATGGGACCGTTGATTGTTCAGAGCGACAAGACCGCCTTGCTTGAGGTTGACCACCCGGATGCCGCCGACGCACGCCACGACCTTGCGATTTTTGCCGAACTTGAACGCGCACCCGAGCACATTCACACCTATCGCATAACCCGCCTCGGGCTTTGGAATGCTCGCGCGGCCGGCCACGATTCTGAGTTCGTAATTGGCGTGCTAGATAAGTACGCCAAGTTTCCGATTCCGTCTACCGTTCGTCAAGACATCACAGAAACCATGTCACGCTATGGTCGTCTTTCGATTCGTCGCGGTGCAGACAACCAACTTGAACTCTTTTCTACCGATCGAGCGGTATTGCTTGAGGCCAGCCGCAACCGGAAGATCTCTCTTTTGCTCGACGGGCCGGTTGGCAATGAGGCGTTCAAGATTCAAGACTGGGCCCGCGGCCAAGTCAAGCAAGAACTTCTAAAACTAGGATGGCCGGCTGAAGACTTTGCGGGTTATGCCGAAGGCACCCCTCACGCAATCGAATTGTCGACCGCTGATGATTGGAAGATTCGCGATTACCAGAGCCAAGCCGTTGAGAAATTCTGGGCCGGCGGCTCCGGCGTTGTCGTTCTGCCTTGCGGTGCCGGTAAAACCATCGTTGGCGCCGCCGCCATGGCCACCGCTAAGACCAACACCCTCATCCTGGTAACCAACACGGTTTCGGCTCGCCAGTGGAAAAACGAACTGCTCCGCCGCACCACGCTTACCGAGGATGAAATCGGTGAATATTCTGGCTCGGTCAAAGAAATCAAGCCGGTTACCATCGCGACTTACCAAATTTTAACCACCAAGCGCAAGAACGAATACGCGCACCTGGCTTTGCTCAACGCCAACGACTGGGGTCTCATCGTCTACGACGAGGTGCACCTGCTGCCAGCGCCAATTTTCAAGATGAGTGCAGATCTTCAGGCTCGCCGACGCCTCGGGTTGACCGCGACCTTGGTTCGCGAAGACGGCAAAGAAGGCGACGTGTTCTCGCTTATCGGCCCGAAGCGATTCGATGCCCCTTGGAAAGAGATTGAAGCCCAGGGTTACATCGCACCTGCTGCTTGTTATGAGGTTCGCATCGACATGGGCGAAGACGAGCGTTTTGCCTATGCAATTTCGAACCAGGATGAAAAGTATCGCCTAGCTGCCACATCGGCCGTCAAGATTCCTGTCATTCAAAAACTTTTGAAGAAGCACGCTGGCGAACCGACTCTCATCATCGGGCAATACCTAGACCAGATTCACGCAATCTCTGGTGCGTTGCGAGTGCCCGAAATCACCGGCGAAACCCCGGTTGATGAGCGCGAGCGTTTATTTGAACAGTTCCGCAACGGCGGGATTACAACCCTGGTTGTTTCAAAGGTCGCCAACTTCTCGGTTGACCTCCCAGAGGCTTCGGTCGCACTGCAAATTTCTGGCTCTTATGGTTCACGCCAAGAAGAGGCACAGCGACTCGGCCGTTTGTTACGCCCTAAGGCCGACGGCCGCGCAGCGAACTTCTATACCCTAATCACCCGAGACACCGTCGACCAAGACTTCGCGCAAAACCGTCAACGCTTCCTTGCCGAGCAGGGGTACAGCTACGAAATTATTGACGCACACGACCTCGACTAGCCTCAGCCTAGGCTGAGTAAATCTCAGGGATCCTCGAAAGAAACTTTCAGTTCACATTCAGCCGATTCACAGGAACCACTGCCACACTGGCGTTATGGAAAACGTGAAGGTACTAATCGTCGATGACGAGCCAAACATCCGTGATTTGCTCTCAACCAGCTTGCGCTTTGCCGGCTTCAGCGTTCACGCTGTGGGCAACGGTGCAGATGCGGTGAACGCTGCCGAAAAGGGCGCGCCAGACATCATCCTGCTAGACGTTATGTTGCCAGACATGAATGGCTTCAGCGTCACTAAGAAGCTGCGCTCGATGGGCATCAACGCACCCGTGCTTTTCCTAACCGCTCGCGATGAGACAGCCGATAAAGTCACCGGCCTAACCGTTGGCGGCGATGACTACATGACCAAGCCTTTTAGCCTGGATGAAATCGTCGCTCGCATAAACGCAATCTTGCGACGCACCAAACAGCACGAATCTGAAGATTCAACCCTTGAAGTCGGCGAAATCAAGATCAATCAAGACGCCCATGAAGTTTTTGCCAACGAGCACCCGGTTGATCTGAGCCCAACAGAATACAAATTGCTTCGATTCCTAATGTCTAACCCGAATCGAGTGTTAACCAAGGCGCAGATTCTTGACCACGTTTGGGAGTATGACTTCAATGGCGAAATGGGCATCGTCGAGTCTTACGTGTCTTACCTTCGCAAGAAGCTAGACCCGCTCACCTCAGAGCCTTTGATTCAAACCAAACGCGGCGTCGGCTACATGTACAAGTCAACGAAGACTTCATGAACGGCCGAGTCTCGCACGTTTGGGAACGCGTTTCACTCCGCACCAAACTGACTAGCCTTTCGGTAGCGCTAATTGGTTTGTTGTTGATCGTTTCTAGCCTCGGCACTATTTCGCTGCTTCGAACCTATCTGCAGCAAAACGTTGACACCATGTTGACCTCGACGGCCGCAACTTTGAGCCACGAAGACCCTTCACTGGTTGAGGCTCGCCTCGCCAACCGCCAACTGACCCTGCCTCGCCTTCCGAGTGACTTCTACGTCGCCTACCTCGATGTTTCTGGCAAACTGCTGATTGGGCTGGTTTCATCAACCAACGACAGCAAGAATGTTCCGAACTTGTCTTCGTTCACAATTGCCAATGTTCTCTCGACCCTCGGTCGACCTTTTGACACCGAATCATCGGCTGCCGGGGTAACGCCTTCGCAAGACCCAAACCACGCCGACTGGCGCATAGTTGCCCTACCCCTTCAGAACACTCCCGGCTCGGTGATTGTGGCCCTACCTACCTCGGGCAACCGGGCAATTTTGAACCAGTATGGGTTAATCGGCGGTGGCTTCGGCTTCTTCTTGCTGCTGATCAGCGGCTTGAGCATCTGGCTAACGATTACCTCGGCACTTCGACCACTAAACGAGGTTGAGAGAACCGCACGAGCAGTTGCCGATGGTGACATTTCTCAGCGATTGATTGAACGCCCTGGCAAAACCGAAATCGCCCGCCTGAATCACTCGCTTAACACCATGCTTGGCAGCGTAGAGAACGCGATGGCTTCAAGAAACAAAACCCTAGAACAAATGCGACGGTTCGTTGCCGACGCCAGCCACGAATTGCGCACACCACTGGTTTCGGTTCGCGGCTATGCAGAGCTTTATCGCATCGGTGCACTCAAGAAGAAGTCAGACGTAGCCGAAGCCATGGGGCGCATCGAGAGCGAAGCCATTCGAATGACCGGTCTCGTTGAAAGCTTGCTGACTTTGGCTCGCTTGGATGATGGCGCAAAACTACAAACCACCAAGTCCGACTTGGTTGCCTTGGCGGCCGATGTGGCCAAAGACTATTCCGTGACCGATGGGCACCGAGAAGTGAACCTTGTCGACCTTGAGGGAAAACCCCTCGACAAGGATGCCAAGGTTTTCGCCAAGGTTGACGCCAACTCGATTCGTCAGGTGTTCACCAACCTATTGAATAATGCCGGCCGCTTCTCACCCGTCGGCGAGAAGATCGAAATCGCATTCGGTAGCCTCCGAAATGACGAAGTTATCTTCGAAGTTCGAGATCACGGCGAGGGAATTCCAGAGCAACTGCGAGCCAAGGTATTTGAGCGCTTCTATCGCGCCGACAACTCGCGAAACCGTGAAACCGGTGGCTCGGGTCTGGGTCTTTCAATCGTGAGCACCATCGTCGAACATCACGACGGCGAAATTCTGGCTGACGAAACCGCCGGTGGCGGCGCTACTTTCCGCGTCACCTTGCCAATCGCCTAGAATCCTCGCTCGACCAAATCACGCGTTAGGTTTCAACAGACCGATCGAAGTTTGGGTTCTGCACAACCAACCCGACATCGCTACGCCCAACGGGCCGAAGCCCCGAAACTATAGCGATGACCCAATTCACCGTAGACAGCGAACAAGTATGGGCGGCAAATGCGGCCATCCAGAGCACTATCACGCGCATCAACCAAGAAGTCGACCTCTTGCATGGGCAGCTTACTGGCCTTCAATCGACCTGGACGGGCCTGGCGGCCAATAGCTTTCAAGAGCTCGCCACTCATTGGCGAGCCACGTCAGCGACCGTTGAGGGTCAGCTAGGTGCACTTGGCGCCGCTTTGGCAACTGCGGCCAGCCAATACTCTGAGATCGAACTCGCCAATCAGAGGCTATTTCTGTAATTCGCGCAGAGCCTCGGCTGATGCTTAGGCAAAAGATAAAGGGTGGCCACCGAAGTGACCACCCTTTTTAGATTCTTTGACTTTAGAAGTCCATGCCACCCTGTGGTGCAGCTGCCGGAGCGTGCGGCTCTGGCTTCTCTGCAACAACAGCCTCGGTGGTTAGGAATAGACCGGCGATTGACGCTGCGTTCTGCAGAGCCGAGCGGGTTACCTTCACTGGGTCATTGATGCCTGCGCCTAGCATGTCAACATACTCGCCAGTCGCGGCGTTTAGACCGTGACCTACAGGCAGGTGAGCAACCTTGTCTGCAACAACGCCAGGCTCTAGGCCAGCGTTGATGGCAATCTGCTTTAGTGGAGCCGAGATTGCAACGCGAACGATGTTTGCACCGGTTGCCTCGTCGCCAGTTAGGTTCAGCTTGCCGAAGGCAGTGGTACCAGCCTGAATCAGTGCAACGCCACCACCGGCGACGATGCCTTCTTCAACTGCAGCCTTTGCGTTACGAACTGCATCTTCGATGCGGTGCTTGCGCTCCTTGAGCTCAACCTCGGTTGCTGCACCAGCCTTGATGACTGCTACACCACCGGCAAGCTTGGCAAGGCGCTCCTGAAGCTTCTCGCGGTCGTAGTCGCTGTCGGTGTTGTCCATCTCGCGGCGAATCTGCTCAACGCGGCCAGCAATCTGGTCTGCGTTGCCAGCACCCTCAACGATGGTGGTCTCATCCTTGGTGATTACAACCTTGCGAACACGGCCCAATAGGTCAAGGGTGGTGTTCTCTAGCTTTAGGCCAACCTCTTCTGAGATGACCTGACCACCGGTAAGGATTGCGATGTCCTGAAGCATTGCCTTGCGGCGGTCGCCGAAGCCAGGAGCCTTTACGGCTACCGACTTGAAGATGCCGCGGATCTTGTTGACGATAAGGGTAGCTAGCGCTTCGCCGTCTACGTCTTCAGCAATGATCAAAAGGGGCTTGTTGGCCTGGATTACCTTGTCAACGATTGGCAGAACATCCTTGATGTTTGAAATCTTGCCGTTGACGATTAGAACGTAAGCGTCTTCAAGAATTGCTTCCTGACGCTCAGGGTCGGTTACCATGTAAGCCGAGATGTAGCCCTTGTCGAAGCGCATACCCTCGGTTAGCTCTAGGTGGATGCCGAAAGTGTTTGACTCCTCAACGGTGACTACACCTTCCTTACCGACCTTCTCGATAGCCTCGGCGATTAGCTCACCGATCTGAGTGTCGCCTGCCGAAATCGATGCGGTTGCAGCAATCTGAGCCTGGGTCTCTACTGGCTTTGCGTTAGCAACTAGCTCTTCGATAACTGCGGCAACCGCCTTCTCAATGCCCTTCTTTAGGCTGATTGGGTCTGCGCCGGCAGCAACGTTGCGAAGGCCTTCGCGAACCAATGCCTGAGCAAGAACGGTTGCAGTGGTGGTTCCATCGCCGGCCACGTCGTCAGTCTTCTTTGCAACTTCCTTGACTAGCTCTGCGCCGATGCGCTCGAATGGGTCGTCAAGTTCGATTTCCTTAGCAATCGAAACACCATCGTTAGTGATGGTCGGGGCGCCCCACTTCTTCTCTAGAACTACGTTGCGACCACGAGGGCCAAGGGTTACCTTGACGGTGTCAGCAAGGATGTTGAGACCGCGCTCCATGCCGCGACGTGCCTCTTCATTGAAGTGAATGATTTTTGCCATTTTGGTTTCAATCTCCTGTAAGTGATTAGCACTCGTTATGTTTGAGTGCTAACTCTATTTTGGCACTCTCAAGGCTCGACTGCCAAATCCATTTAGTCATCTGTGAGCGAACGTTTCGGTGGCCTGGGTAAAGAAAAACACCCTCCCCGAAGGGAGGGTGTTTCTGAAATCTGAGCGGTCGCTTAGATTACGTGTACGTTGTCTGCCTGAGGACCCTTGTCGCCGTTCTTAACTTCGAACTCAACGCGCTGGTTTTCCTTAAGCTCCTTGTAACCCTCTGACTGGATTGCTGAGAAGTGTACGAATACATCTGCTCCGCCATCCTGAGTGATGAAGCCGAAACCCTTTTCAGCGTTAAACCACTTGACGGTACCTTGTGCCATTGCTTTACT
>CANGGK010000003.1 GCA_947453475.1 Microbacteriaceae bacterium | reverse complement strand
GCGTCGCGGTCGCTGAATGCATAGCCCGAGTAAACCATCGGTTTTCCGTAAGGGATTGCCAGCATGAACATGTTTGCCAGCTCGAACTTTTTGCCACTGTTGTAGCTAAGGGTGCTGCCATCGCGTTCGGTGTCGTGGTTTGTAACCATGTTGATAGTGGCGCTGCTCTGATCGAGGGTGTCTAGAACTGCGGTAGAGGCCTGGCCGCCCAGTTGACCTGGAATGTTGAACATCCCAGGAGTTGATTTTGCCCAGTTGAAGCCAAAGGTGTTGCCGAAGTCGCGATAAAGCTGCGGGTCGGCCGGGCCGTCGTAAACCTCGAACAGAAACGAGGTGTCGCCTGGCAAAGCTGCGACGATTGCCTTCAGGTCGGCAACCGCGATGTGCTTGGCAGCGTCGACACGGAAGCCCTTGACTCCTAGTGAGCGCAGGTCTTTTAGGTAGTCAACAATCTTTCCCTGCACCTTGGCGCTAGAAGTGTCTAGGTCAGATAGACCGAGCAGTTCACATTCCTGAACCTGAGTCAGATCTCCCCAGTCTTCGATGCCGCCCGATGGGCTCTTGCAGTGGTGAAAGTCTGCCTCAGTGTAGAGGCCAGGGTAGTCATACTTGCCATGCTTCGTGCCAGCCCAGCCCACAATATCGCTGGCGGCCATGTGGTTGATGACAGCGTCAACGATGATTGAAACCCCAGCCTTACCGCAGGTATCGACCATGGCTGCAAACTCAGTGCGAGTGCCGAGGTTAGATTCAATCTTGTAGCTGGTTGGCTGATAGTGGGTCCACCACTGGTCGCCAATGATGTGCTCTTGTGGCGGGCTTACCTCAACCCAGTCGTAGCCGGCCGGCCCTAGATTGCTGGTGCACTCCTTGGCCAGCGAGTTCCAAGTCCACTCAAACATCTGAACTCCAACGCTCTGGTTGGTCACCACCTGAGCCTCTGCCGAGGCAACGGCGCACCCGGTTGGAACGAGGGCTGCCACTAGTGCAAAAGCTAGGGTCTTGAAGAGCGCAGATACTGAGATTTTTGAGGTCATTCCAGAACTCTATCGGAGCAAAATCACGAGTAGGACACGAAACCATCACTAGCGATGGTTCGAGTAAAAACCGCCAGGTATTAGCTGAAGATTACGGTGCGGTCGCCGTCGAGCAGAACTCGGTGCTCGGCGAACCAGCGCATGGCCTGGGTGAGGGTCTTCGACTCGACATCCTGGCCAATTGAAACCAGACGCTTCTTCGAATCTGAGTGCTGAACGCGAACTACGTTCTGTTCGATGATTGGGCCTTCATCCAAGTCGGCGGTGACGAAGTGGGCGGTGGCGCCAATCAGCTTTACGCCGCGGCTGTGCGCCTGGGCGTAAGGGTTCGCACCCTTGAAGCCTGGCAGGAATGAGTGGTGGATGTTGATGATGCGACCCTCGAACTCTTTGCAGAACTCTTCAGAAAGAATTTGCATGTAGCGAGCCAGGATGATCATCTCGATGCCGGCAGAGTTGATAAAGGTGCGAAGCATCGATTCGAAGGCGCGCTTGTCGGCTTCGCCCACAATCGCGTGCTCTTCAAAAGGAACCGAATAGAACTCAGCTAGTGATGCCAGGTCTGAGTGGTTGCCGAAAACCGCAGGAATCTCAACCGGTAGCTGCCCGCTGCGCTGACGGAACAGGATGTCGTTGAGGCAGTGAGCGCTCTTTGAAACCAGAACCAGGGTCTTCATCGGGCGGCCCACGATGTCGAGCACGGAATCCATGTCGTAGCGTGCGATAACCGGGGCGAGCTGAGCCTCGAACATCTCGCGTGGAACGGCCGACTCAATCTGCAAACGCATGAAAAAGCGACCGGTGTCTAGAGATGTGTATTGGTGAGACTCGGTGATGTTTCCGTTAGCAGCCACAATCGCGCCCGAGATGGCGTGAACGATGCCGGGCTTGTCTTCGCAAACAAAGGTGAGAACCCAGTGGGTTGTGGCTGTAGAGGTCATAACTCCCAGTTTATCCGATGGTAGAATTACCTCACCGCATCAGGCCTTTAGGAGCCCATTAATGTCTTCTTCATTCAACTTGCCACTTAGCGAAACCGATCCAGAGATCGCAGCTGTTCTGACCGCTGAGCTAAACCGCCAGCGCAACATGCTTGAGATGATTGCCAGCGAAAACTTCGTTTCACGAGGTGTGCTTGAAGCTCAGGGCTCAGTTCTAACCAACAAGTATGCCGAGGGCTACCCTGGCAAGCGCTATTACGGTGGTTGCGAGGCTGTCGATGTTGCCGAAAACCTAGCTCGCGACCGCGCGAAAGAACTTTTCGGTGCCGAGCACGCAAACGTTCAGCCACACTCGGGTGCTTCGGCTAACGCCGCGGTACTAATGGCGCTGGCTAGCCCTGGCGACCGCATCCTTGGTCTTGAATTGGCGCACGGTGGTCACCTAACCCACGGTATGCGCTTGAACTTCTCGGGCAAGATGTATGAAGCGCACGCTTACGAGCTAAACGCCGAGACCAACCTGATTGACATGGATATCGTTCGCGCCCGCGCCCACGAAGTAAAGCCTCAGGTTCTTATCGCCGGCTGGTCTGCTTATTCTCAGCACCTCGACTTTGCCGAGTTCCGCAAGATTGCCGACGAAGTTGGCGCAAAGCTTTGGGTCGACATGGCTCACTTCTCGGGTCTGGTTGCAGCTGGTCTGCACCCTAACCCGGTTCCATTTGCAGACGTGGTTTCAACCACCGTGCACAAGACCCTTGGTGGCCCACGCTCAGGTTTGATCCTTTGCAAGGCAGAGTACGCCAAGAAGATTGACTCGGCAGTGTTCCCTGGTCAGCAGGGTGGCCCGCTAATGCACGTAATCGCCGCAAAGGCAGTTTCGTTCAAGGCAGCGATGACCGAAGAGTTCAAGGATCGTCAGAAGCGCACTCTAGAAGGTGCTGCAATCATCGCCAACCGCTTGATGCAGGCCGATGTCGTTGCTAACGGTGTTCAGGTGCTCACCGGCAGCACCAAGGTTCACCTAGTTTTGGTTGATCTGCGCAATGCTCCGATCAACGGCCAAGAGACCGAAGACTTGTTGCACGAGGTTGGCATTACCGTAAACCGCAACTCGGTGCCAAACGACCCTCGTCCGGCAATGGTCACCTCTGGTGTTCGCATCGGAACCCCGGCGCTAGCAACGCGTGGCTTTGGTGCCGCCGAGTTCGCCGAGGTTGCCGAGATCATCGCAGGTGTTCTAGTGCCAAACCCAGACATCGCAGCACTTCGCGCTCGCACCACCAAGTTGACCGAAGCCTTCCCGCTATACAGCGGTTTGGAAACCTGGTAACCACTAGGTTTCGGGCCTCGGCCAAACGCACTTTGAACTAGAGAGAAGTAGATGACCGCAATCAAGCTCGACGGCCTTGCCACCGCAAAGGCAATCAAGGCTGAGCTTGCCGAGCGCGTCATCCACCTAAAGCAAAAGGGAATCACCCCCGGCCTTGGCACCTTGTTGGTCGGCGATGACCCCGGCTCGCACTCTTATGTTGGCGGCAAGCACCGCGACTGCGCCGAGGTTGGCATTCACTCGATTCGCATCGATCTGCCAGAGTCTGCATCTTCTGCAGATGTTCGTGCCGCCATTCGCGACCTGAACTCTGCCAAGGATGTCACCGGTTACATCATCCAGTTGCCATTGCCTTTCGGCATCGACACCAACGAGATGCTAGAGCTGATTGACCCAGACAAGGATGCCGATGGCCTGCACCCGGTAAACCTAGGGCGGTTGGTTCTTGGTGTTGCTGGGGAACTCACTTCACCGCTGCCTTGCACCCCCGCCGGAATCGTCGAACTGCTAAACCGTTACGAAGTGCCACTAAAGGGTGCCGAAGTTGCCATCATTGGCCGCGGAGTAACCGTTGGTCGCCCACTGGGTCTACTTATGACTCGCAAGGGCATCGACTCAACCGTCACCTTGTTGCACTCGGCCTCGCGCAACCTCGAGGCTGCCGTAAAGCGCGCCGATGTAGTGATTGGCGCCCTGGGTGTCGCACACTTCGTTCAACCTGAGTGGATTAAGCCTGGTGCTGCCGTGCTAGATGTTGGCATCACCCGAGTCGAAGGCGAGGGCGGCAAGGCCACTCTGGTCGGAGACATCGACCCACGCGTTGCCGAAATCGCCGGTTGGCTATCGCCAAACCCGGGCGGAGTGGGCCCGATGACCCGCGCAATGCTGGTCAAGAATGTAGTTGACGCGGCTTCACGCTAGTTTTTCGTCACTCGGCCAAAAAAGCAGTCCATTTTTCACCCATTTTGGGGCTATTTGAGCGCGCCACGCGGAGTTATTTCGATGAATTTGCCGGAAACGGAAAGTTTTAATTAATCTTTGCGCGACACGCCCAAACTTATTTGCGAAGCACTACATCTAGGGCTTACTCTTGACATCTGAACTAAATAAGCCAAAAAACGGGGAAAAGCGCTCAAATCACGAGATGCGCTAAAACTGGCAAAAACCAGCATTTCTGCCGATATAAAGGCCAAAGTTAGTGATTTTTAGATTTAGAGGAGAAACATCATGACCGTTACCGTTTACACACTTCCTTCATGCGTCCAGTGTGACAGCACCAAGAAGTTCCTTGACCGCAACGACGTTGAGTACAACGTGGTTGACATGAGCCAGGATGAGACCGCGCTAGAGCTAGTTAAGGCTCTCGGCTACCAGGCAGCTCCAGTTGTTATCGCTGGCGACGACCACTGGTCAGGCTTCCGTCCTGACATGATCGCCAAGCTAGCCGCAGCCTAAAGACCTCCGAAGATGTTCGAAATTGCTTATTTTTCGAATGTCTCTGAGAACACCAAACGCTTCGTCGACAAACTAGGCGTTCAGCACCACAGAATTCCGGTAATGGCATCTGAGACTCCTCTGATGATGTCTGAGCCTTATGTTCTAATCGTTCCAACCTACGGGGGAGGCGACGATGCAACCAGTGTTCCAAAACAGGTCATTCGATTCCTCAACCAGCAGCAAAACAGAGATTTTATCCGTGGTGTCATAGCCGCGGGAAACACCAACTTCGGCGACAAATACTGTCGGGCCGGCGAGATTGTGGCAATGAAATGCCACGTCCCACTGATCCACCGGTTCGAGTTGCTGGGAACCCCTTACGACGTCGAAGTCGTGCACAAAAAAATGGAGACACTATGGAATCAACACTGATGGAAAAGACTCAGGCATCGACCCTGGGCTACCACGAGCTAAACGCGATGCTGAACCTCTACAACGACGAGGGCAAGATTCAGTTCGACAAGGACAAGCTGGCCGCACGCCAGTACTTCCTAGAGCACGTGAACATGAACACTGTGTTCTTCCACAACCTCAAGGAGCGCCTCGACTTTCTAGTCGAGAAGGAGTACTACGAGCCAGAGGTGCTCGACATGTACAGCTTCGAGTTCTTGACCAAGATTCACGACTACGCGTTCTCATTCAAGTTCCGCTTTGAGTCGTTCCTCGGTGCTTTCAAGTTCTTCACCAGCTACGCAATGAAGACCTTCGATGGCGCACACTACCTAGAGCGCTTCGAGCACCGCGTGGTTATGACCGCTTTGGTTCTTGCCGAGGGTTCAGAAGAGCGTGCTCTAAAGCTTGTTGAAGAGATGATCACCGGTCGTTTCCAGCCGGCAACTCCTACCTTCCTAAACTGTGGCAAGGCTCAGCGCGGCGAGTTCGTCTCATGCTTCTTGCTTCGCACCGAAGACAACATGGAGTCAATCGCTCGTGCCATCAACTCATCACTTCAGCTGTCAAAGCGCGGTGGCGGTGTTGCACTCTCACTAACCAACATCCGTGAGTCTGGTGCACCAATCAAGAAGATTGAGGGCCAGTCGTCGGGCGTTATCCCGGTAATGAAGCTTCTCGAAGACTCATTCAGCTACGCAAACCAGCTGGGTGCCCGCCAGGGTGCCGGTGCCGTTTACCTAAACGTTCACCACCCAGACATCATGAAGTTCCTCGACACCAAGCGCGAGAACGCCGATGAGAAGGTTCGCATCAAGACCCTAAGCCTCGGAGTCGTCGTTCCAGACGTAACCCTTGAGCTTGCTAAGAACAACGAAGACATGTACCTCTTCTCTCCTTACGACGTTGAGAAGGTATACGGAGTGCCATTCAGCGACATCTCGGTTACCGACAAGTACCAAGAGATGGTTGACGATGCTCGCATCAAGAAGACCAAGATCAAGGCACGTCAGTTGTTCGAGACCATCGCCGAGCTTCAGTTTGAGTCGGGTTACCCATACATCGTTTACGAAGACACCGTAAACCGCACCAACCCAATCGAGGGTCGCATCAACATGTCGAACCTCTGCTCAGAGATTCTTCAGGTCAACACCCCGACCACCTACAACGCTGACCTCAGCTACAACGAGATCGGCAAGGACATCTCTTGCAACCTTGGTTCGATGAACATTGCCATGGCAATGGATTCGCCAGACTTCGGTGGCACCGTTGAGGCCGCTATCCGCGCACTTACCGCCGTGTCTGACTTGTCAGCCATCGAGTCGGTTCGTTCGATTCAGTACGGTAACGACCAGTCGCACGCAATCGGTCTTGGCCAGATGAACCTGCACGGCTACCTAGCACGTGAGCGCGTTCACTATGGTTCAGAAGAAGGCATCGACTTCACCAACATCTACTTCTACACCGTGGTTTACCACGCGATTCGCGCATCGAACCTGATCGCAATCGAGCGCGGCAAGGTGTTCGGCAACTTCGAGAACTCGAAGTATGCAACCGGTGAGTTCTTCAACAAGTACACCCAAGAAGAGTGGAAGCCGGCAACCGCACGTGTTGCAGAGCTATTTGCAACCGCTGGCATCGCCATTCCTACTCAAGAAGACTGGAGCGCACTTCGCGACTCAGTCATGAAGCACGGTATCTACAACCAGAACCTTCAGGCTGTTCCACCAACCGGTTCGATCTCATACATCAACAACTCAACCAGCTCGATTCACCCGGTTGCTTCAAAGATTGAGATTCGCAAGGAAGGCAAGCTAGGTCGCGTTTACTACCCGGCTCCGTTCCTTACCAACGACAACCTAGAGTTCTACGACGACGCGTACGAGATTGGTCCTGAAAAGATCATCGAGACTTACGCCGCAGCAACTCAGCACGTTGACCAGGGTCTGTCACTGACCTTGTTCTTCAAGGACACCGCAACTACCCGCGATGTCAACAAGGCACAGATTCAGGCTTGGCGCGCAGGCATCAAGACCATTTACTACGTTCGCATTCGTCAGATGGCACTAGAAGGCACCGAAGTTGCCGACTGCGTCAGCTGCATGCTCTAAGCAAAGAAGGAGATCAAAATGGCTGAAACAAAGCACAAGATCGCTCGCCCGGTCAACTGGAACAAACTCGAGGACCCAATGGACCTCGAAGTTTGGAACCGACTGACCTCGAACTTCTGGCTGCCTGAGAAGGTGCCGATGGCTAACGACATCCAGTCTTGGGCAACCCTTCGCCCTGAAGAGCAGCTAGTAACCATGCGCGCCTTCACCGGTCTAACTTTGCTTGACACCATTCAGGGCACCGTGGGCGCAATCTCACTCATCCCTGATGCTTTGACCATGCACGAGGAGGCGGTTTACACCAACATCTCATTCATGGAGTCTGTGCACGCAAAGAGCTACTCGTCGATCTTCTCGACTCTGTGCTCGACCGACGAAATTGAGCAGGCTTTCCGCTGGTCAGAAGAGAACCCTTACCTTCAGAAGAAGGCCGAGATCGTTCTTGGTTACTACCGCGGTGACGACCCACTAAAGCGCAAGGTTGCTTCGACTCTGCTCGAATCATTCCTCTTCTACTCGGGCTTCTACCTGCCTATGTACTGGTCATCACGAGCAAAGCTGACAAACACGGCTGACCTAATTCGTTTGATTATTCGTGACGAAGCCATCCATGGTTACTACATCGGTTACAAGTTCCAGAAGGGCATGGAGCAAGAGACCGAGGCGCGCCGCGAAGAGATCAAGGCCTATACCTACGACCTACTTCTCGAGCTATACGACAACGAAATCAAGTACACCGCAGACCTTTACGATGGCCTTGGTCTGACCGAAGACGTCAAGCACTTCTTGCACTACAACGCAAACAAGGCTTTGATGAACCTCGGCTTCGACCCGTTGTTCCCACGCGAAGTGTCACAGGTAAACCCTGCGATTCTGTCAGCTTTGTCACCAAACGCAGACGAGAACCACGACTTCTTCTCTGGCTCAGGTTCGTCTTACGTAATCGGTAAGCACGAGGCCACCAGCGATGACGACTGGGACTTCTAAGACAGCATCCCTTCGCCCAACACTGGGCAAACTAGGTCCGGCTTTGGTTGCCGGGGTCGCATATCTTGACCCCGGCAACTTTGCATCTAACCTGGCTTCTGGGGCACTGTTCAAGTTTTCACTCGTTTGGGTGGTATTGCTCGCCAATGCGGCGGCCTGGTTTGTTCAATATTTGGCTGCCAAACTCGCCATCGGCACGGGAGAATCTCTCACTGGCCTACTTAGTGGCCAATTCAAAACCCGAGCTGCCCGTCTGACATTTTGGCTTCAAGCCGAGGTGGTCATCCTGGCCACCGAAATCGCCGAGGTCATTGGTGGCGCAGTCGCGCTGAACATCCTTTTCGGTCTTCCACTTGGCGCCGGTGCCGTAATTACGGCGCTTATTTCGATGGTCATTCTGACCAGCCAGGGCAAAACCCGTGGCTTCTTTACCGCGTTGATTATTGCCCTAACGGTGGTGACTTCGGCAGGCATTATCGCCGCAGTGAACTTCGGCCTCATCGATGTCTCGCTGCTGGCCTCCGGCCTGGTGCCGCGCATTCAATCGCAAGCCGCACTGCTGGTTACCCTCGGCATGTTTGGCGCAACCGTGATGCCGCACGCAATCTATAGCCACTCGGCTTTCGTTCGTGACAAGTTTGGTCGAGTAACCAACCCTTCGGCCCGAAAGTCGCTGCTTCGAATCACCCGCATTGACGTGACGCTCGCTCTAGGCATTGCGGGCTTCGTAAACCTCTGCCTGCTACTTATCGGTGCGACTGTTTTCAAAACCGGTGCTAATTACACCGACCCAATTTACGAAACCTTTCACCGACTCTATGAGTCGGTCAGCCCTATCCTTGCGGTCATGTTTGCCCTCGCGCTATTGGCCAGCGGGCTGGCGTCTTCTGCGGTTGGCGCATACGCTGGCGGTGAGGTCATGGGCAGCATGATCAATCGCCAGATTTCGCCGTGGATTCGCCGTGCCATCACAATCGTTCCGGCGGTTGGCATAATGCTCTTCACAACCAGCCCAACTTCGGTGCTTCTTTTGAGCCAGGTGCTGCTTTCGTTTGGCCTGCCATTCGCCTTGATTCCGCTGGTTTACCTGACTTCGCAAAAGAAGCTCATGGCCGAACTGGTCAATCGCAAACGTACAGTGATTCTCGGTGTGCTAATCACGGCAGCGTTAATCGCACTGAACCTCAAGTTCCTCATCGACACACTTGGAGCCTTAGCGGGTTAGAAACGCGAGCGTATTGCCCAAAGGTCTGGGAACACCGGGCGAAACAGGGTTGAAGCCAGGTAGCCGACGCCCGAAGAACCGCCCGAACCCATCTTGTGACCAATGGTGCGTTCAACCATTTTCACGTGGCGATAGCGCCACTCTTGCAGGCCTTCATCCAAGTCAACTAGTCGCTCGCATATAGCCGCAGCATCTGGGTCTTCGCGGTGCACGGTGAGCAGAACATCTTGCACGCCTTCGTGCGCCTCGTAGCCAACCGCCACGTCGCGAGTCAAAACCTCGGCTGGAATGCCATGCCCGCGACCGGCGAGGTAAGCCAGTGCGCTATCCCAAAGCGATGGGCTGGTCATTGCTGCTTCGACCCTTGCGCGGGCCGGCGAACCAGGGATGAGATGTTCGGCCATTCCCATTCCAGAATGCTTATCGGCACCGGCCCCGGCTTGATCGCGTCGACCTAGAACTGCCTCAAACTCTCTGAACTGAGCCGATTGGAAACCGCTAGAAGATTGCAGGCGGCCTCGGAAGGTGTTGAACTGCAGGGGAGTCATGGTTTCGAGAATGTCGAGCTGGCCGACACAGGTCTTCATAATCGTGCGCACGCGACCAAGAATCGCCAGCGCGCGGTGGGTCTCACCCAACGGGAGAACCCGCTGCAATTCGGCGATCTCGTGCAGCATCTGCTTGAACCAAAGTTCATAGGTCTGGTGAATGATGATGAACAGCATCTCATCGTGCTCACCGTCAGACTCGGGCTTTTGCAGCTCGAGGAGTTCATCCACCTTCAGGTAAGAAATGTAGGTGATGGCTTTTTGCTCGCCGTTAGCGGTTGTCATTAGGTAACTCGGCTTCCGTTGTCTTCAACCTCGAGGTACTTTTTTGAGGCAACCAGGTCGCGCATACGGAGAAGGCCATCCCAGATTTCGACGTAGCTGGTCGGCAGTGGAGCCATGGCGAGGCGAATCGAATCTGGTGTGCGGTAGTCGGGCACAACGTTGGCAAACTTGCGCATTCCGGCCGCGATTTTCTTGGCTTCCGGGTGACCAACGGTGATGTGCCCACCGCGGCGGTTTGCCTCGCGAGGTGTCAGCAAAGTGAACCCTAGTGGCGCCAACCAGGCATCAAAAAGGTCAAGGATGAGTTGGCTGCCGGCAGCGGCCTTGGCGCTGATTGATGCCATTCCGGCATCTTCAATCATTCGGTAGCTCGCCTGCATCACGCGGATGCCGATGATCGAAGGGCTGGCAATCTGAAAGCGACGAATTCCATCGGCGACCTCAAAGAATGGGCCCATCTCGAACTGCTTGTCGTTGGCAAACCATCCTTGAATGGTTGGCATAACCTCGGCCTGAACGCGCTTGGCAACATAGAGCCAAGCCGGTGAACCAGGGCCGGCGTTTCCATACTTATAGGTGCATCCAACCGCTAGGTCTACGCCCCATTCGTCAAAGCGAAGGTCGATAGCGCCGGCCGCGTGAGAAGCATCCCAAACCACGAGCCCACCGTGTGAGCGAACCAGGTCAGTGATTGCCTTGATGTCAGGGCGGCTACCCGAGCGATAGTGAATCGCCTGCAGGGTGACCAGGGCGACGTCGTCGTTTAGGTGTGGAGCAAGTGCCTCAGGTGAAATCAGCTCGCAGTCGGCCTCGATGTCAACCGAACCAGGGCCACCGGTGCCGTCGTTGTTTAGGGTCACGAGGTTCAAGCCAAAATCCTTGGCAATGCCGGCAAGGATGTATCGGTCGGTAGGGAAGTTCGATGCGTCGATGATGATGGTCTTGCGACCCGGGCGAGCCTTGATTGCCGCCAGGCACATTTGGTAGAAGTTCACCGAGGTGGTGTCTTGCACGAGGGTCTGGCCCTCTGCGGCACCGAGAACTGCACGGCCAAGTAGGTTACCGGCAGCCTGAGATTCATCAATCCAGTGCGCCCAACCATCGACCAGTTCGCGACCCCACTCGTTGGTTAGAAAGTCATTTACGCCAGCGACGGCGGCAAGCGGAAGGCGACCGAGCGAGTTGCCGTCAAGGTAACAAAGCTCAGGGTCACTGATCTGAAACTGCGCCTTGTATTTCGCTAGCGGATCTTGTGCGTCCAAAGCTTCGGCGTAACTGCGTTCGGTAGGTAGAGCCATGAGCGGCACCTTTCAACATTGAAATTCTTTTCTAAGAATACAAGGATGCCGCGCTCAATTAGACGAGAAGTTGTTGCTTCGCCAGCTTCTTATAGAGCGGTGTAGATTCGACTAACTCGCTGTGCGTTCCCACTCCGATGACCTTGCCGTGTTCGAGCACGATGATCTGGTCGCTATCGACAACGGTTGAGAGTCGGTGAGCGATAACCAGAAGCGTACGATTCTTGGCAACTGCATCGATGGCCTCTCGCATGCGCTGTTCGTTGAGGCCGTCGAGCGACGAAGTCGACTCATCGAGCAAGAGAATCGGGGGAGCAGACAGCAGTGCTCGGGCAATCGCCAGTCTCTGGCGTTCACCGCCCGAGAGCATGATGCCGTTCTCGCCCACCTCAGCATCCAAGCCGCGCTTATCGCGCTCGAGAACCTCGGTGAGGTTTACCTCGGCAAGCACAGCGGTGAGCTGCTCATCGGTGGCCTCCGGTGAACCAATCATTAGGTTGGCGCGAAGTGAACCGGCAAGCACCGGGGCATCCTGCTCGACATAACCAATCTGTGAGCGCAGAGCACCGCGACTTATGCTGGTGACTGCCTGGCCATCCATGAAGATTTCACCGGTCGAAGGTTCATAGAAGCGTTCGATAAGCGAGAAGATGGTTGATTTGCCGGAACCCGATGGGCCGACCAATGCCACTCGGGCACCGCGTTTGATCTGAAACGATACTTTGTGGAGTACTTCACGAGACTCAGGGTTTGGGTTTTCTTCGGTCTCCGGTGGTGCGGCGTAGCCGAACGAAACATCCTTGAATTCGATGGCCTGTTCATTGACGGCAACCACCTTGGCCGAGTTGCGTGCTTCGGTCTCGGTCTCTTCGAGTGGAACATCCAAAATTTCTTGGATGCGCGCCAAAGCTCCCAACCCAGACTGCACCGAGCTGTAGGCGCCGAAGGCCTGGCCTAGAGGTCGAATCATTTGGAACATTAGCAAGATGAAGGTGATCAGGCTGGCCACCGAAGTTGTGCCGGTGGCTACGCGGTAGCCGCCAACGCCGAGCACCACGATAAAGGCACCGTTCATGGCTAGGCCGGCGATCGGTGTGATCATGGCGTTGATGCGGGCAATCTTCACGCCCTGTTTGAAAGCCTCATTAGCGTCGGTAACGATGGCTTGGCTTTCGCGGTGTTCGGCCCGCGCTGCACGAATGGTGCGAACAGCAGAAAGCGCACGGTCTACGGCAGCCGACATGTCACCGACACGTTGTTGCGCCTTAGTGGTCGCCGAGCGAACCTGGCGCGCGGTGACCGCAATTGAGGCAATAGCAACGACAACCATCAGCAGCGTGAGACCCAGCAATAGTGGGTCGATGATTGCCATGGCAATTAGCGAGCCAACAAAAATCAAGATGCCACCCACAGCATCGACAAGGCCCTGAGTAAGCACGGCACGTAGCAAGGTTGTGTCAGAACCGACTCTTGAAACCAGGTCGCCGGTTCGGCGCAGGTCATATTCGTGAATAGGAAGCTTGAGTAGTCGGTGAGCAAGCTTCTGGCGAGCAGAGAACACAACGCCCTCGCCCGCCTTGGCCAACACGTAATACATAAAACCGCCGCTAACGGCAGAACCCAGGATGACCGTAACTAGCAAGAAAACCAGCGGCCCCAAGTTGCCACCTTTTTGAACAGCGGTGATTACCTGGCCAACAACCAGCGGCTGAGCGAGGCTGATTGCCGCCCCGAGCACCGAGAGCCCCATCGCAATCCAAAGCGCAGGTTTGTGCTCGAGAAGGTAGGGCACAAGTTGCGAGAACTTAGCCTTTGGTCCGGTGTCTTTGGCGCCTCGGCCGCGTGCGCGACCACCCATCATGCTCATGCTTTGGTTAACCCTGTTCTTCTAGGTGAGGATTCCCAAAAATCGCTTCGTTCAACAGATAGTTGATTTCGGGCAGCGCGAGAGCTGCCGTATAAGCGGTGTTTTTGGAGAACCTATTGAAATCTACGCTTTTTAGGGCGGTAAGTGCCTTGGGGTGAATAACTCTCAGAAACATCACAGTCGAGTTTGGTTTGCGCTCGAACTCGGTTCGAACTTTGCCGCAACCGAAGCCAAAAATGGTGAGAGCCACATCTGCCAATTCGGGGCTGCTCTTTTCAATCAGGCCAAGATCTTGAACTTTGATCAGCGGGCGCAATTCTTCACGCCGTTGCCAAATTTGAAAGCACGTACTTAGGCTGGTTCGCTTTGATAGGCGCTCGCCGAGGTCGTCTTCGTAATCAATCAAGATATCGTGGTCGGCAATCAGATGAAAGCGGCGGTCGAGGCGATTTATTACCGACCACTTTCGCCAAGACCGCGGCACGATGAAACAGATGTATTCGCTGTGTTGGGCGGCCTTGTTGAAGAAAGGAATGCTGAGCGAATTATTTCTTCCGAAGGGCGGGTTTGAAATCGTAACCGCATCCTTCGCGCTAAGTTTCTTGACTAGAAAATCGGCCTTTTTTACGAGGTCATGTTTCGGTTCGATGTCGAATGACAAAAACTGCGTGACACCAACGCCTTGCGCTGCCTTTATGAAGGCTCCGGTTCCGCCGGCGGGTTCGATTACGGTTCGTTTTGCCAGGTCGGGCACTAGCCCGGCTACCTCTGAAATCAGCTTGCCGGCGAGGTCACCGGGGGTGTAGTACTGCTCTTTTCCGGTGACTCGGGTGTTGCCAAGCTTTACTCGCGGACTCGCGGTGTCGGGCTTGGTTGAGGGCATTTATTAAGGCTAGTAGATTAGCGTCTATGACTTCACAAGAAGAGCAAACTCACATGATTATTGCCCGTGGCCTAACCAAGGTTTACGGCGATTTCACGGCCGTTGATGGCATCGATTTCGAGGTTCGCAAGGGCGAGGCGTTCGGCCTGCTAGGCCCTAACGGCGCTGGTAAATCAACCACCATGAAGATGATTGCCTCGGTTTCAAAGCGCACCGGCGGCGAGCTCACCATCCTTGGTCTTGACCCAAATAAGCGTGGGCCAGAAATTCGCGCACACCTTGGCGTGGTGCCTCAACAAGACAACCTAGACCGAGAACTAAAGGTGCACGAAAACCTATTCTCTTATGGCCGATTCTTTGGGCTAAGTCGCAAGTTTCTGAAAAACAAGGTCGAGGAACTTCTCGAATTCGCTCAACTGACCGAGAAGCGCAACAGCAAGGCCGAAGAACTTTCGGGTGGAATGAAGCGTCGCCTTACTATCGCGCGCGGTCTAGTCAACGAGCCTGAAATTTTGATGCTCGACGAACCGACTACCGGGCTTGACCCTCAGGCGCGACACATCCTCTGGGATCGCCTGTTTCGCCTGAAAGAGCAGGGCGTGACGCTGGTAATCACCACCCACTACATGGATGAGGCCGAGCAGCTTTGTGACCGCTTGATTGTCATGGATAAGGGCAAGATCATGGCCGAGGGTAGCCCGGCCGACCTAATCAAGCGATATGCCAGCAAAGAAGTTCTAGAAGTGCGATTCGGCTCGAGCAAGAATCAAGAGGTTGCCGAGCAGATCAGCCACCTGGGCCACCGCACCGAGGTGCTGCCAGACCGTATCTTGATCTATTCCGAGAACGGCGAAGAAGACCTGCAGGCAATTTTGAAGATGGGTCTTGAGCCGGTTACTTCACTGGTTCGCCGAAGCTCGCTCGAGGATGTCTTCTTGCGTCTAACCGGTAGAACGTTGGTTGAGTAATGTCGACGACAACTCCGGTTGAAATGCCGGTTCACAAGTCGCAGTGGCAAGGTTCGAAGAAGCTAGTCAACGTTTCTCGGGCCCGTAACTTCGCCTGGCTTCACGTAACCGAGGCGCGACTGAGAAACATGATGAAGTGGTGGGGTTCGATTGCGGCCTTTGGCCTTGGCAACCCGGTTCTTTACTTATTCTCGGTAGGCATCGGCATCGGTGCACTGGTTGACGCCAATGGTGGTTCGACTCAGCTTGGCGGAGTCTCATACCTGACCTTCTTGGCGCCGGCTTTGTTGACGAGTGCGGCTATCCAGGCATATCAGGATGAAACCTCATTCCCGGTTATGGAAGGTTTCTTGTGGGACAAGAACTTCTTCGCCATGAATTCGACACCAATCAATGCCCGCGACATTGTGAATGGAGTCATGGCTTCTGCAATGGTTCGCACTCTCGTGACCGTGGCCATTTATGAGGGCGTTCTTCTAGCCTTCGGCGCAATCACCTTTGATGTGGCTCTACCGATGTTCTTCTCGGCTATTTTGGCGGGTGCCGCCTTCGGCGCGGTAATGATGGCGGTAACCACTTTCGTTAAAGAGGACGACGGGTTCTTTGCCATAGTTGGTCGCTTCGTCATCGCGCCAATGATGATGTTTTCGGGTACCTTTTATCCGCTTGAATCAATGCCGAGCTACCTACAGTGGGTCGGTTGGATTTCTCCACTCTGGCACGGCACCGACCTAGGTCGAACCATCAGCTACGGTAGCCCGCAACAACCATGGGTAACGATGTTTCACTGGGTTTATCTGACCATTTGGTTGGCCGCGGGTCTTGCCTTCGCCTATCGCCAAGTAGCAAAGAGGTTATCGGCATGAGCATGATTAACCTTGCCGTCGATAGCGCAGTTGCTATCGCAGAGCGCCGACGCAATCGACCAGGCCGCTCAATTTATTCGGGCCGGGCGCGCGTTGCGCTCGAACGCAACTTCATGGCCTTCCGAAGTTCAAACTGGATTATCGTTCTCTCGGGCTTCGTCGAGCCGCTCTTCTATTTGCTCGCGTTTGGCTTCGGCATCGGCAAGCTCATCGGTGGTGTTACCGATGGTGATGGCCACCCAGTGCAATACGCCGCTTACATCGCACCTGCGCTCCTCGCCACGTCGGCCATGAATGGGGCGATTTACGATTCAACCTGGAACGTCTTCTTCAAGATGCACTTTGCCAAGCTCTACGAAACAATGCTGGCAACTTCGCTTGGCCCCTTGGATGTGGCAATCGGTGAAATTGGTTGGGCGCTATTGCGCGGTCTCATTTATGCAATTGGCTTCATGGCGGTCATGGCTCCTCTCGGCTTGATTCCAAGCTGGTGGGCGCTCATGGCCATCCCGGGGGCGGTCTTAATTGCCTTTGGGTTCGCTTCATTTGGCATGGCAATCACTTCGTACCTGAAGACTTTTCACCAGATGAACTGGATCAACTTCTTCATGTTGCCAATGTTCTTGTTCTCTGGAACCTTCTACCCGTTGAGCATTTATCCGCAGTGGATTCAGTCGATTATTCAAGCGATGCCGCTCTGGCATGCCATTCAATTGGAGCGGGCATTTATGCTCGGAAACGTCAGTTGGGGTCTACTGGTGCACGTGCTGTACTTCGCCGTGATGATTATTGCTGGTTTGATTTTCACAACCCGCCGACTGACAGCCCTTTTCATAAAGTAGTTATTGTCCTACCCTTGATTTAGGTTCATTTTTGTACCTACAGGGGGAATCAATTTGTTACTTCGCATCCGTGTAATCTTTGCCACCGCTTTGGCGCTCTTAGTCACCGCGGGCATGATGCCGACCCAAGCATTTGCTGCGGTCATCAGAAACACCTACATCGTGCAAACCACGGTTGCTGGGCAAGATTCTGTGCTCAAGTCGTTGTTCGGCATGGGTGAGGTTCCGCTTGATCAGCTCGATTTCATCATGGATGGCTTCACGGTTCCCCTAACCGATTTCGAAGCCAGCGTTCTAGCTGCCGACCCAAACGTAATTAGTGTGCAGCAAGACCAGCAAATGTCTTTGCTCGAGGCAGAAACTCCAACTCCATCCTGGGGTCTTGATCGAATCGATCAGCAGACCTCAACCCCAGACAACACTTATAACTACCCGGTTGATGGCGGCAAGGGTGTGCGCGTTTACGTCGTGGACACCGGTGTAATGGCAAGCAACCCAGAGTTTGACGGCCGAATTCTTACCGGCTTTGATGCACTCGGTCAGAACCTCCAGGGCGCCGACTGTCACGGTCACGGAACGCACGTTGCCGGAACCATCGCCGGAACCAAGTTTGGTGTGGCCAAGGCTGCAACCATCGTGCCGGTTCGAGTGTTGAGCTGTTCTGGTTCTGGTTTCACATCATCGATTCTGACTGCGCTCGACTGGATTCTTGCCAACAACCCTGCTGGAACCCCTGCGGTGATGAGCATGAGCATCGGTGGCCCACTTCAGCCGCTATTGAACGCCGGAATCAAGAAGCTTTATGACGGTGGCATATTGCCTATCGTTGCGGCCGGTAACTCAAACGACGACGCCTGCCGCTATTCACCTTCGTCCACGCCCGATGCCGTTACCGTTGGCGCTAGCGACCCGAACGACGTTCGAGCCTACTTCTCTAACTTCGGTGACTGCGTCGATATTTTTGCCCCAGGCACCAGCATCGTTTCGGCAAGCGCCACCAACCCTGCCGGCTCAACGACTATGAGCGGAACCTCGATGGCGACACCTCACGTTTCAGGTGTTGCAGCTTTGTACCTTGCGCAGCACCCTACCGCTTCACCTGCCGAGGTGGCCAAGGCGCTCAAGGACAACGGAATTCTCAACGCCATTAATAACGGTCAGAGCCAGTATGGAAACATCTTGCTGAATAACAACTTTGTTCGAGGCGCGGCCCCAGTTGTGCCTAACCCAAACCCGCTACTGAACGCGCCTGATCAACTAGCCTCTCTTGCGATTTCAGGTCTCACCGCAAGCAGCGCAACCTTTACCTGGGCTGATGGACCTAGCAATGGTGGGTCGCCGGTTACCGGCCACATCGTTCGTGCCCTAGCGCCGGGTGCAACTTATGCAACAGCTCAAAACGTTATCGGGGCAAATGTCACCAGTTACACAATGACAGGCCTGTATGCCAACACCAACTACACCTTCTCTGCCTATGCATACAACGTAATCGGCTCGGGCAAGGTTTCTGCCGGCGTAGTGGCAAAGACCTCAATCGGAGCCCCGACCCCACCTGCAAATGTCGCTGTAACCGCCGGTGCCACTACGGCAGCCGTGACCTGGTCGCTGCCAAACGACGGTGGTTCGCCGATTACCGGCTACACACTTGAGCTCTATAGCGCAACGAACCCAAGATGGACGGCGGTCGGTTCACCAACCACGACAGCTTTCACCCTGACCGGGTTGAACTCGGCATCGACTTACATCGTGCGCTTAAAAGCCACAAATGCACTCGGCACCAGCTATACGTCATCTTCAGTTTCATTCACCACGGTTGCCGGTAACCCAGACGTTCCTACGGGCTTGTCGGCTTCAAACCTCACCTCAAGTAGTGCAACGGTTGCCTGGAACCCGGTGGCGAGCACATCGCCAACGACTCCGGTTACTTATGTTGTGTCATACGGAATCGAAGGGGCAAGCACCGTTTATGCCATACCTTCGAGCCTTCCAACCGCAAACTTGACCAATCTCATTTCTGGCCGCAAGTATCTATTCAGCGTGCACGCTCAGGTCGGCTCGGCGGTTAGCGCCGAGAGCACAAAGGCATCGTTCGGCACCTTGGCAACCGCGCCAAGCACCCCGATCGGCGTTACCGTAAGTGGCGTCTCGGGCTCGCAAATTCTTCATTGGCAGCAACCTGTTGACGGAGGTTCGCCAATCACCAACTACATCATCCAGGCCAGCGGCCCGCTAGCCAACACAACGGCCCCGGTTGATGCATGGACGACCTTTGCCACCGCGACGGCGGCTTCAACCTCACTCAGCCTGCCTGCAGCGCCGGTAACCAAGTATGTTCGCTACCGAGTAATTGCCAAGAATGCCATTGGCGAGAGCCTGCCGTCGCTATCGGTAGCCATCACCACCGCTCCTGTAGTACCGGGTGCTCCAAGTGGTTTGGTCGCAAGCGCTCCAAACACCTTGGGCGCCATCACGCTAACTTGGACAGCACCTATTTCAGACGGCGGTTCACCGGTTACCGGTTATACAATCCTGGTTAATCGCGACGGCAAGACCTGGTCTGCTCTGGCTTCAGTTGCACCTACGGTTTTGACTTTCACCACGGCTCAACCAATCAAGGGTCAAACCTGGGCCTATGTGGTGGCCGCGCGAAACGTGGCCGGAGCCAGTTTGAACTCCAACCTTGTTACCATCAGCACCGCGAGCACAGTGCCCGGAGCAGTGGCGGTTTCTGTTGCGCTCTCAGGCACAGGTGACGTGACAGTTCGCTGGGCTCCGCCTCAAGACAACGGCGGTCTAGCTATCGCCGGCTACCGTGTTGAGCAGCTCATTAACGGTGTTTGGTCAACTTTGGCTGAGGTTTCTGCAAGCACTTCGAGCTACACCTTGGCTCGAGCTTTGCCGGGTGTGCAAAATACTTTCCGAATCTCGGCAACAAACGCTGCCGGCTATGGCCCGGTATCTAACGCCATCTCAGTCTTGACGCCTTATTTGCAGGCGAGCGCACCGCAGGCCTTCGCCGCAACCTACAACGCAACATCAAAGAAAGTTGACGTAACCTGGTCTGCGCCAAGCTCTCTTGGCGGCGGAGTCTTGTCGCAGTACCTGGTTCAGTATTCAAAGGATGCTGGCGTGACTTGGGCGAATCTGTCTTACGCTTCGGCAGTGGCCAGTTCGCTTTCGGTCACCGCACCGGCTAAGGCGCAGGTATTCACCTACCGCGTTGTTGCAATCACTCAGTTTGGTTTGAGTGCTGCAAGTTCTAGCATCGCGATTTCAGTGGCAGCGACTCTGCCAAGTCAGATAGGTGCTCCTTCAGTGCTTCTTTCGGGTTCGGCAGACGTGACCGTTCGTTGGTCTGCGCCTTCGGATAACGGAGGCATCGCGCTAACCGGTTACATTCTGGAGCGTCAAGTAAATGGAGTCTGGGAAACGACGGCTGAGTTGCCAGCGAGCACACTCACCTACACGGCTTCACGTGCATTGCCTGGCCAATTGAACGTCTTCCGAGTCAGTGCCGCCAATGCTTTGGGTGCCGGAGTCTCCGGTCTTGCTACTTCGCTTATGACTCCATACCTTCAGGCAAGTGAACCACGTAGTTTCGCGGCAAGTGACAACACAGCCTTAAAGCGCGTTGACTTCTCATTCGAAGCCCCAGCTGATCTCGGCGGCAGCGTTGTTCGCTCCTACTACCTCCAGATTTCGCGCGATGGTGGTTTAACCTGGGCAACTCAGGCTACTTTGACCGGCGTTTCGGGCTTCACGGTAGAGCCAATTAAAGGTCAGACGTGGCTCTATCGCTCGATTGCATCCACTGGCTTCGGTTTGAGTTTGCCGAGTGCGTCAGTGGCTATCAGCACACCGCTAACTGTGCCAAGTTCGGTAGTGATTCAGATTGCACTGACCGGAACAACCGAAGTTACCGTTCGTTGGTCTGCGCCGGCAGACAACGGTGGCACGGCCATCACCGGCTACATGCTCGAGCGACAGACAAATGGGGTTTGGGAGAACGTCGCAGATTTGCCGGCAGCTACCTTGTCTTATACGGCAGCCCGTGCACTACCTGGCGCCTATTCGACCTATCGAGTGACAGCTAAGAACTCGGTTGGTTCGTCTCCGGTTAGCGCGAGCGCGGCCGTGATGACTCCGTATGTTCAAGCTAGCGAACCTCAAAACTTCACCGCGACCTACAGCGCAGCGACAAACAAAGTTACCGTGTCATTCAAAGTGCCAAGCTACCTGGGTGGCGGTTCGGTCTCTACCTACCAGCTGCAAATTTCGAACAACGGAGGGTCGACCTGGTCGGGCGTTGTAAACCTGACGGCTAGCACCTTGGTGTACTCGACTACCGCTCCGGCAAAGGGTTTAACTGCAAGCTACCGGGTGGTTGCGAACACCCAGGCCGGCCTCGGCTTGCCAAGTGCATCGGTAGCCGTTTCGATTCCACTGACCGTGCCATCGACACCGACTGCCGTAACCGCCGCATTTGCCACGGATGGTTCGGTGAATCTCGCCTGGGCTGCACCTAGCGACAACGGAGGTTCCTTAATCACCGGATACAAATTGCAACGACTTGACGCGGCTGGTACCTCGTGGTCTGATGCGCAAACTTTGAGCGGAACAACGTTGACTGTCAACGTTGCCCGCGATCTTCCTGGCGCTCGAGCCTCTTGGCGAATCGTTGCTGTGAACTCGGTTGGCGCCTCGGTTCCAAGCGCTGTAATCAGCTACGCGATTCCGGCCATTCAGGCAACCGCAGTGCAGAACCTAGCGGTCAAGGCAACTTCTGCAACAACCGCGGTGCAGATTACCTTTACCGACCCGGTAACCTACGGCGGAAGTGCGCTTAGCGCGTTCAACATCTACGTGAGTCGAGATGGTGGCGCTAGCTGGATTCTCTCGGCTACCACCCGCTTGATGGCTGTCACCGTGGCATCCCCGGCCAAGGGTGTCACCTGGCAATACCGAGTTGTCGCAGTGACGGCTTTCGGTGCCGGCCTCTCAACCGCAGCGGTTAGTTACACCGCCACCTAAGCTCAATCAAAGTGAAAACCCCGCAGATTTGATCTGCGGGGTTTTCTTATTGAAGTTGTTGTTTAGGCAGAAGTAACAATCGGGCCAAGTACTGCAGTTGCAACTGCAAGCACTGAAAGCGCACCGATAGTTGGAACAACCCACTTAGGGGTCGAGTCCTTCTTCTGGTAGGTGTAACCAATGAAGAAGATGCCGGTGATGGCAAGACCCTTGATTGACAAAGCGATTCCGTTTAGGTGCTCGTCTGGTGAGACTACAGGTAGCAAGCCAGCCATAACCAGACCGGTTAGCAGTGCCAACCATGAACCGTGCAAGATGCCAGGGTTTACCTTGGCTCCAGTCTTGAAGTTCTTGGTTTCGGCGATTACGCCACCAAAGATGACTCCAAAGGCTAGTAGGTGTAGGACCAGGAAGATGTCGAGAACTAGTTTCATGATTTCAGTCTAGCCATGAGCACCGCAGCTTCGACGGCTTCGGCACCCTTGTCTTCTTTCGAGCCTTCGAGGCCGGCACGGTCGAGTGCTTGCTGCTCGGTGTTGACGGTCAAGAGACCAAAACCAACCGGAATACCACTGTCTAGTTGCACTCGGTTAAGGCCATCGGTGGCAGCCGAGCAAACGTAATCGAAGTGAGGGGTGTCGCCCTTAATCACAACTCCGAGAGCAATGACAACGTCGGCACCAGCATCAATTGCATACTGAGCGCCGAGTGGAAGTTCGAATGCGCCAGGCACGCGCCAAATCTCCTACTCGCTGTTTCCGGCTGCCTGAAGGGCGCGCTCGGCACCGGCCAAGAGGCCATCCGTGATTTGGGTGTGCCAGCTGGTTACGACAATCGCAACCTGTAGGCCACTTGCATCGATTGCTAGTTTTGGGGCTCCCGCTCCGCTCATGCCTTTACCTCCGGAATGATGTGGCCCATGCGGGCACGCTTGGTTTCAAGATACTGCTTATTCTGTGCTGCCTCGCCGACAATCACCGGCACGTATGAGTTCACCTTGATGCCGGCCTGGTTCAAGAAATCGCTCTTGGCCGGGTTGTTGGTCATGAGTCGAACACTGCTTACGCCGAGGTCGCGAAGAATCGAAACGGCTGCTCCGTACTCGCGGTTTTCGCTCGGTAGGCCAAGCGCTAGGTTCGCATCGACGGTGTCGAGGCCGGTGTCTTGCAACGCGTAAGCCTTCAACTTGTTGAGAAGGCCGATTCCACGGCCCTCTTGGCCGCGAAGGTAGATCACGATGCCACCCTTTGGGTCGCCGGCAATCTGGTCTAGCGCGAAGTCGAGCTGCGGGCCACACTCACACTTCAGTGAGCCGAAGGCTTCGCCGGTGATGCACTCGGAGTGCATGCGAATTAGCACGTCGTCGCCGGTTGGGTTGCCGGCAATGATGGCTACGTGATCGGCGGTGGTGCGAGTGTCGTAGTAACCACGCACTCTAAAGTCACCATGGATGGTCGGCAACTTTGCCTCAGCCTCGAAGCGGATGCGGTCGTTTACGGTTTCCTCTGGAAAGTCATCCTGGGCGCGACGGTAGGCCACGATTTGCTCAATGGTGATTACCGGAAGCCCTTCGCGTGCGCCAATCTCCTTGAGTTCAGGCAAGCGGGTCATTGATCCGTCTGCAGAAACCATCTCGCCGATCACACCAACCGGGGTTAGGCCGGCCAACTTCAGAAGGTCGACGGTCGCCTCGGTGTGACCCTGGCGAGCGAGAACTCCACCCTGGTGGGCGCGAAGTGGAAGGATGTGGCCTGGGCGAATTAGTGAGTCTGGCGTGCTCTTCGCATCGGCAAGCACCTGAAGAGTTCTTGCGCGGTCGGCGGCCGAAATTCCGGTGGTTACGCCAGAAGACGCGTCTACCGACACGGTGTACTGGGTGCGCAACGAGTCTTGGTTGGCGGTGGTCATGAGTGGAAGTTCGAGGCGGTTCGCCATTTGCTCGGTCATTGGTGCGCAAAGGTAACCCGAGGTGTTTCGCACAATCCAGGCGATCCACGCCTCGGTAGCAAACTCGGCGGCCATGACGGCGTCGCCCTCGTTCTCGCGGTTCTCTGCATCGGCAACCAACACCGGCTTGCCCTCGCGCAGTGCGGTCAGGGCTTCTTCTATGGTGGAAAGTGACATTAGATGTTCCTCGCTTCAAGCAGGCGCTCGATGTGTTTTGCCATTACGTCGGCTTCGACGTTGACCTTGTCGCCAGGCTGTTTGCTGCCAAGCGTGGTGAGTTTCAATGTTTCTGGGATGAGGCTCAGACCGATGAAGTCATCGCCGACCTCATTCACGGTTAGCGAAACGCCATCGATGGTGATTGAGCCCTTTAGCACGACGTACTTCATCAGCTGTTTTGGAATGCGCACCTGAACCAGCTCCCAGTTTTCACTCGGGGTGCGGCTGATTACCTCGCCGAGGCCATCGACATGGCCCTGCACAACGTGCCCGCCAAATCTTGTGGCCGCGGTCATCGCGCGCTCTAGGTTGACCGGGTCGCCAACCTTGATGCCGGCGAGCGAGGTCAGGTTTAGTGTCTCTTGCATTACATCTGCGGTGAACGAGGTTGCGTCGTGCTCAACTACGGTTAGGCAGGTGCCGCATACGGCGATTGAGTCGCCACGGTTGGCATCTGAGACCACCAGAGGGCCTTCGATGGTTAGGCGCAGGGCATCAGCCTGAGGTTCGATGGCCTTTACTCGGCCGAGTTCCTCGACAATTCCGGTGAACATTAGTTCTTCCTTTCGTTGGCGCGAATAAGTAGGTCTGGGCCGAGAGCGGTAATCTCGGTAAATTCGAGATCCTTTGCCTGGCCTATGTTGGCAACGCCGAGGTTGCCGAGAGAAGTGATTGGGCCACCGATGAGTTTCGGAGCCATGTAGATCAGGTACTCATTCACCAGGTTGTGGCGAACAAACTCGCTTGCCACGATTGCCCCGCCCTCAACCATTACGTGTCGCACACCCATATCAAACAGGCTCAGCAAGGCCGCGTTCAAGTCGCGGGTGTGCAGTTGAACGGTTTTCGCTTTGCCCTCAGATTCGTCGAAGATTCGAGCACCGGGGTCAAGTTCGGTTTCACCGAGAATAACCCTCAGTGGTTGCTCTGAATAAAGCGAACCATCACGGTGGCGAGCGGTTAGCTCGGGGTCGTCGGCAATAACGGTGCCGGTGCCAACCAGGATGGCGTCAATCTGCGTGCGACGGCGGTGCACGTCGCGGCGAGCCTCTGGCCCGGTGATCCACTTCGAGGTGCCATCGGCGGCTGCGCTGCGGCCATCGAGGCTCGAACCATACTTCAGAGTTACAAAAGGTCGTTGCTGAGCGGTTGCTGTTGCCCAGACACGGATGAGGTCATCGGCCTCTGCGTGAAGCAAACCCGATTCAACCTCGACACCGGCATTGCGAAGAGTCGCGGCGCCGCCCGAAGAGTTGTGGCCAGGGTCCTTGGTTGCAAAAATGACCTTGTCGACACCGGCCTCAATGAGAGCTAGGGCGCATGGGCCGGTTTTGCCTGTGTGGTTGCAAGGTTCGAGGGTCACCACCGCGGTCAAACCCTTGGCGATTGGCCCGGTCAGGTTCGCGCGGCCATTGGCCTGAAGGTCTTTGAGTGCAGCCACTTCGGCGTGGTCGGTGCCCGAACCCTTATGCCAGCCTTCGCCGACGATTTCACCGTTTGCGGTGATCAGAACGGCGCCGACGCGCGGGTTGAGACCCTTGATCGGGCCGTTGAGGGCAAGCTCAAGTGCGCGACGCATCGCGTGTTCCTGCTGCTCGTTAAAAGACATAACCCCTTGGCTTCTTGATAATTCAAGAGCTTCGGGGTTGGTAAGAAAACTCCTCCCGCCGGAATCTCGCATTAAATGCGAAAACGGCGAGCTACCGGCCGTATTGCTACGACTGGCGTGGATGCGATCAGCGCTTCGAGATAAATGGCATAGCTTGCCATTTATTACCTCGCAACGCTCGAATCTTTCTTCTACCATCCGGACTTTAACCGTCGGCACCTGAATTTCACAGATTCAACCGTCGCATCACTCCGCTCAGTTGCCTGAGTTTTGCTCGCCAATCAAATGGCTGATGCGCCGGGTCGCGGGCTATAACCGCCGGTTCAGATTTACACTGACCCCGAAGAACTTTTGTTGCTTTTCTATCTTCCCATCTCAACCCGTGAAACGGAACACCTATTCCTACGCTGTGGACGAAACAGGCCCAGCGTTGGGCGTAAAACTAGCTCGCGGCGATGAAGCCGATTCGCTCGTAAACGGTTGCCAAGGTCTTCTCGGCAAGTTCGTTAGCCTTAGCCGCACCCTTGGCGAGCAGACGATCTAACTCGGCAGGGTCGCTCAAGAGCTCTTCGGCTCGGTTGCGAATCGGTTCAATCGCTGCGACCACAACATCGGCCAGCTCGGTCTTCAATGCTCCATAGCCGGCACCGTCAAAACGTGCCACCAAAGAGTCGACGCTCTCACCGGTAATTGCCGAATAGATGCCCAGCAGGTTCGAAATGCCTGGCTTAGCCTCGCGGTCAAAGCGAATCACGCCGTCCAAGTCGGTAACGGCACTCTTGAACTTCTTCACAATCACGGATGAGTCGTCCATGATGTTGACCAAGCCCTTAGGGTCGCCCGACTTCGACATCTTGGCGGTTGGGTTCTGCAGGTCATAGATCTTGGCGGTTTCTTTGAGAATTACTCCCTCAGGAATCACAAAAGTTTCGCCGAAACGAGAGTTGAATCGGGTGGCTAGGTCACGAGTAAGTTCGATGTGCTGACGCTGGTCTTCGCCAACCGGAACGGCCTTTGGTTGGTAGAGCAAAATGTCGGCAGCTTGAAGCACCGGGTAGGTGAATAGACCAACTGAAGCTGCATCGGTGCCATTCTTCTGTGACTTGTCTTTGAACTGCGTCATGCGACCGGCCTCACCGAAACCGGTCAGGGTCATTAGAACCCAGGCCAACTGGGCGTGTGCCGGAACGTGCGACTGCACGAATAGAGCCGACTTGTTCTCATCGATGCCGGCAGCTAGGTACTGTGCCGCAGTCACTCGCGTGTTGCGGCGAAGGGCCTCAGGCTCCTGTGGAACAGTGATGGCGTGCAAGTCAACCACGCAGTAATAGGCGTTGTAGTCATCCTGCATCTTGGTCCAGTTGACCAATGCGCCAAGGTAGTTTCCGAGGTGCAGTGAACCGGCGGATGGCTGCATTCCGCTGAGCAGGTTTGGCTTAGTCATGGGTTAATCCTAGATCGCGTAGTCGACAGAGACGGGGGAGTGGTCAGTCCAGCGGGTGTCATAGCTGGCGGCACGGTGAACCTTGTAGTTCGAAGCCGTAGCCGCCAACGGTGGCGTTGCCAGGTGATAGTCGATGCGCCAACCAGCGTCGGTGTCGAATGCCTGCCCGCGGTATGACCACCAGGTGTATGGACCGGCAACATCCGGGTGAGCGGCACGGCCCACATCGACCCATCCTTGCTGCTTCATCATGGTGTCGAAATAAGCGCGCTCTTCAGGCAGGAATCCGGCGTTCTTCAGGTTGCCCTTCCAGTTCTTGATGTCTAGCTCGGTGTGGCCGACGTTGAGGTCGCCAACGACCACGGCGTTGACTCCACTTGCGATTAGGTCTGCCATGCGTGCCTGCATTGCCTCGAGGAACTTGTATTTCTCAACCTGCTTTGGGGTGTCGACCTCACCCGAGTGCACGTAGGTGCTGATTACGGTGATTGTCTTGCCGTCGAAGTCATAGTCAGCTTCTAGCCAGCGCCCAGCTGAGTCGAAGTCATCGGGGCCAAGCGTGGTGCGGCTTGCGCTAGCTGGCACCTTGCTAATCAGTGCAACACCGGCTCGACCTTTGGCGCTCGCCGCATCGTGAAGAATGTGCCACTGGCCGCCATCCTTGGGAGGGTTAGCTGCAAACAGTTCGTTCAGGTCTTTATCATCGGCGCGCACCTCTTGCAGGGCGATGATGTCGGCCTCAGATTCGGCAAGCCATTCGGCCATGCCTTTGCGAAAGGCGGCACGAACGCCATTGACATTTACGGTGACCACATTGATAGGCATGCCTCAAGTTTAACCGCGCGCGACTGCGCCCGGAGCGAAGTGCCCGAACCCGGCTGCGACATCGCGAATAGAATCGACCCATGGCAGAGCGGTTTTTGGTTGGTGCGGGCGTAGGCAGCGGTGTAGCCCACGGCAAGGCATTCGTGCTCGCTCGCCCCGAGGCAGCCCTCGCGCAAATCTCGAAGCCGGGTAACCGCATCGGCCTAATCGCCATTCAAAAGGCCATGCTTTCAGTCGCCGAAGATCTCGAAAACGTCACCACCGTTGGTGATGCCAAGGATGTCATGATGGCGCTGGCCATGATTCTGCGCGACCCGGTGCTATTCGATGTTGTGAAGGCTCACCTATCAGAAGGGGCCGAGGCCGCCGATGCCCTGCGACGAGCTTTCGCCCGTTTCGCTCGACAGCTCGAAGCGCTTGGCGGATATTTTGCCGAACGCGCCCCAGACCTCGGCTACCTTGCCAATCGAGTGATCGCCGAGCTCGCCGGCGATCTTCCTCCGGTCGAATTTCCGAGCGAACCCTTCATCCTGGTTTCTGATTCGATTTCTCCCATGGATGCCGCGAAGCTGGACCCAAACCGAGTTCTTGCCGTGATTACCACCGATGGCACACCAACTTCACACTCTGCAATTATTGTTCGGGCAGCAAAGTTGCCAATGGTCGTGGGTTTGATTGGCGCTGGGTTAATTCGCACGGGATCAGACCTGCTGGTTGACGCAAACGCCGGCCAGGTTTTTCTTGACCCAACCATAGAACGCATCGAGCACTACTCGACGGCGGCAAATCTTGACACCCAGGTGATTCGCCTTCTCGAGGATGACCGCGAGGCACCGGTGACACTTCTGGCTAACCTCGGTTCGAGCTTCGAGGCGGCCGGCGCTTTGGCTGCTGGGGCTAAGGGTGTTGGCCTCTTCAGAACCGAACTGCTTTACCTTGGGCAGCAAGAGCCTCCGACCCGCGCAGAGCAGTTCGCAGAGTATTCGAATCTATTGGCAGCCTTCACCGGCAAACGAGTCTTGGTTCGAGTGCTGGATCTTGATTTCGATAAGCCGTTGCCATTCTTGCGAGAGGCCGGAACCGGCAAGTATGCAAACCGCGGTTTGCAGGTTCTGCTGGCAAACCCAGAGGTTCTCGAAACCCAACTGAGCGCGCTTGCTCAAGCGCAAGCCGCAAACCCGAAAACCGAACTTTGGGTGATGGCACCAATGGTGCTGTCGGTTGCTGAGGCGCTGCAGTTCGCCGAAATGGCTCGAGCGGCCAGCCTGAAGAAAGTCGGTGTGATGATCGAGGTGCCGGAGGTTACCGAACCGGGCGTGATCGAGGGCATCATCGACGCGGTTGATTTCATTAGCATCGGTACGAATGACTTAACGCACTATGCCCTTGGCAAGAGCAGGCACGTTGCCGGCGACGGCGCGGTGAGTGGCACGATTTCACTATCTGAGACGCGCAAACCTGAGGTTCTCAACTTGATTCGTCGGGTAATCACCGCTGCGAATGCAGCCGGAAAGCCGGTTGGAATCTGCGGCGAATCGGCATCCGACCCAGAATCAGCCAAACTCTTTATCGCGCTCGGGGCAGACAGCCTTTCGGCGTCTTCAGCTCTCTTGCCACAGTTGAAGGCCGCCCTGCTGGCCTAGCCGACCATTGCTCTGCGATCTAGAGTGAAATCTTCAGGGTGGTTCCGCTGACCGATGCCTTGTAGTTTGCGAGCGATGAACGTGCCGGTCCGCCGGTAACTTTGCCGGTGGTGGTGTTGAAGCTCGAACCGTGTTGGCTGCAAATTAGGTTAGAGCCGTTTATCGAGTCGAGTTGCACGCGTTGGTGAGTGCAATAGCCATTGAAGGCCTTGAATACGCCCTTTTTGGGTTGGGTAACAATCACCGGAACACCGGCTACCTGATACATTTTTGCGCTGCCGACCGGAATCTCGGTGGTCTTGCCGACCGTGTAGGTTTTGGCTGCTGCGAGGGCGCTCTCTGCAGGGCCAGCAAGACCGATGCCAGCCATTACCGCAGCAACGCCACCGAGAAGCGCACGGCGGCTCAGGTGATTGTTGGCAACCACGGTTACTTCTCGTCGTGGTGTCGAAACAGATGAGTCACAAAGGTTTTCGCAGGTCATAACTAAAAACTAATCGCGGTTAAAACAAAAAACCTGCTGGTTACCGGTTTTGTCAGTAACTTCGCAGGCTTTTTTGTTGTTTGAAAGACTATGGCTTTCGGCTAGACATCTTCGCCGGGCGGCACCAATGACTATGTAGAACCATCGTTCACTGACATAACCTGTCAGTTCACTCCGGCCTCCGGTGAATCAACCAATTCTTAGGGCTTTCCCCTGAGAATTGCTTGCTTCACCTCCGCAATTGCCTTGGTAACTTCGATGCCACGAGGGCAAGCCTCGGTGCAGTTGAAGGTGGTGCGGCAACGCCACACTCCCTCTTTGTCGTTCAAGATGTCGATGCGAACCTCGGCAGCTTCGTCACGTGAGTCAAAGATGAAGCGGTGTGCGTTCACGATTGCTGCCGGGCCGAAATACTGACCGTCTGTCCAGAACACTGGGCAAGATGTGGTGCAAGCAGCACACAAGATGCACTTGGTGGTGTCTTCAAACTTCGAGTGCTCGGCCGCAGACTGAAGGCGCTCTTTTTCAGGCTTGTCGCTGGCGATCAAGAATGGCTTGATGTCGCGGTAGGCCTGGTAGAACGGGTTCATGTCAACAACGAGGTCCTTTTCGACCTCAAGACCCTTGATTGGCTCAACATAAATTGGCTGCGTGATGTCTAGATCCTTGATGAGGGTCTTGCAGGCCAAACGGTTGCGACCGTTGATGCGCATTGCATCCGAGCCACAAACACCGTGAGCACATGAGCGACGGAAGGTTAGCGAACCATCCATCTCCCACTTGATCTTGTGCAGAGCATCAAGCACGCGGTCGGTACCGTGAACCTGAACATCAAAGTCCTGCCAGCGAGCTTCTTGTCCGTCTTCAGGGTTGTAGCGACGCACAAACAGGGTGACGGTGAATGATGGGACTGCGCCCATCTCCTCGAATTCAGTTGCCATTAGTACTTACGCTCCATTGGCTGGTAGTTGGTGATGACAACAGGCTTCCAATCAAGCTTGATGTTGTCAGCAGGCTTCTTTGCCTTCTTGTCGGTTAGGTAGGCCATCGAGTGGACCATGAACTTCTTGTCATCTCGGGTCTCGTAGTCTTCACGGAAGTGGCCACCGCGAGATTCGCGACGCTCACGAGAGGTGAAGGCTAGAACCTCGGCGAGGTCAAGCAGGAATCCGAGTTCGATTGCCTCGAGTAGGTCGGTGTTGAAGCGCTGACCCTTGTCTTGCACAGAGATGTTCGCGTAGCGAACGCGTAGTTCGGCGATCTTGTCGAGTGCCTCGTTGAGCGAGTCTTCGGTGCGGTAAACCTGGGCGTTCTTATCCATGGTGTCCTGAAGCTCCTTGCGAAGCACAGCAACCTTTTCGGTTCCCTTAGAGTTGCGAACCTTCTCAACCATTGCGATTACCTCGTCGGCCGCATCGGCAGGAACAGGAACGTGCTTGGCCTTGCTTGCATACTCGACGGCTGCGATGCCGGCACGCTTACCGAACACGTTGATGTCTAGGAGCGAGTTGGTGCCCAGGCGGTTGGCTCCGTGAACCGAAACGCAGGCACATTCACCGGCGGCATAAAGACCAGGAACAACCTTCTTGTTGTCGCGAAGAACCTCGGCCTTGACGTTGGTTGGAATTCCACCCATCGCATAGTGAGCGGTAGGGAAGACCGGAACCGGCTCGGTGTAAGGCTCTACGCCGAGGTAGGTGCGAGCAAACTCGGTGATGTCTGGAAGCTTCTCGTCGATTACCTCTGGTGGAAGGTGAGTTAGGTCGAGCAGAACGTAATCCTTGTTCGGGCCAGCACCGCGACCTTCGCGAACCTCGTTAGCCATTGCACGGGCAACCATGTCGCGAGGAGCCAAGTCCTTGATGGTTGGCGCGTAGCGCTCCATGAATCGCTCACCAGATGAGTTACGAAGAATTCCGCCCTCACCACGAGCAGCCTCAGAAAGCAGGATGCCGAGACCGGCTAGACCGGTCGGGTGGAACTGGTAGAACTCCATGTCTTCTAGCGGAAGACCCTTGCGGTAGATGATGCCAACGCCGTCACCGGTAAGGGTGTGAGCGTTTGAGGTGGTCTTGAAGATCTTGCCGAAGCCGCCGGTTGCGAAGATGATCGACTTGCCCTGGAAGACGTGAATCTCGCCGGTAGACAACTCGTAGGCAACAACAGCAGATGGGCGTTCTTCGCCATCAACCTTGCTCATTACTAGGTCGAGAACATAGAACTCGTTGTAGAACTCGATGCCGAGCTTTACGCAGTTCTGGTACAAGGTCTGAAGAATCATGTGGCCGGTGCGGTCTGCTGCGTAGCATGAACGGCGAACCGGAGCCTTGCCGTGGTCGCGGGTGTGGCCACCGAATCGACGCTGGTCGATCTTGCCATCAGGGGTGCGGTTGAACGGCAGACCCATGTTTTCTAGGTCGATAACCGCCTGAACCGATTCCTTGGCAAGAATCTCGGCAGCATCCTGGTCAACCAGGTAGTCGCCACCCTTTACGGTGTCGAATGTGTGCCATTCCCAGCTGTCTTCTTCGACGTTGGCAAGTGCAGCAGCCATTCCACCCTGAGCCGCACCGGTGTGCGAGCGGGTTGGAAAGAGCTTAGAGATAACCGCAGTCTTTGCGTGTGGCCCAGCCTCAATGGCTGCGCGCATGCCGGCGCCACCGGCACCCACAATGACGACGTCGTACTGGTAGTGGTGAACCTTGGGTGATGCGTTGGTCACTTTATTGTTTCCTAACGAGCAGGGCAGAAGGATGGGAGAAGTTCGGCTGGGCCGTTTGCTGGGCATGGATCAAAAGTCAAGATGACCAAAGTCCCAAGCACCACGAGCACTGCACAAATTCCCCAAAGTGCAATGTTCAAAGTCTTACGAACGCCCTCGCGAGAGGTGTAGTCGTTCACGATGGTGCGCATACCGTTGGTTCCGTGGATTAGCGCAAGCCAAAGCATTAGGCCATCCCAGACCTGCCAGAACGGGTTAGACCACTTGCCGCCAACAAAAGCGAAGTCGATGGCCTTGATTCCCTCTCCAGCCCAAAGGTTGGTAAACAGGTGGCCGAAAATCAAAATGACTAGAAGTGCGCCTGATGCACGCATGTACATCCAGCCATACTTTTCCCAGTTAGCTGCCTTGCGGCTGCGAGGGCTACGTGGTTGTTCAATAACTACAGACATCTTTAGCTCCCTTGCTTAACCGAGGTGGAATACGTGGATGAGGTGGCGAGGTGCGAAGCCCGCGAACGCGATTAGCGCTACGACGACGACGACCCAGAACATTACGTTCTGGTATTTGACGCCCTTGCGCCAGAAGTCGATCAAAATCACGCGAACGCCGTTGAGTGCGTGGTAAAGAATTGCGGCAACGAGGCCAAGTTCGCCGAGGCCAACTAGGGGAGTCTTGTAGGTGCTTACGACCGCGTTATAAGCCTCAGGGCTCAAACGGACCAGTGATGTGTCGAGCACATGCACCAATAGAAAAAAGAAAATTGCTACACCAGTGATGCGGTGTAGAACCCATGACCACATTCCGACTTTGCCACGATACAAAGTTCCGGCTGGTTTTGTTGGCACGAAGACCTCCTAGTAACAGACACTTAAGTCTAAGCGAACAAATTGCTGAGTATTCCCCATTCGGCGCCATTGGCAGTGGCTTTTTCAGGATGTTCGGTAGTGTTTTTACTGATATGACTAATCAGCGCGAACCACTAGACCGTTTCTTCAGCATCATCCCCGCCGGAGGAATCGGTAGTCGACTCTGGCCACTATCGCGAGCCTCGGCCCCAAAGTTTCTGCACGACCTAACCGGGTCGGGCCAAACCCTGCTTCAAGACACCTGGGATCGCCTGACTCCATTCGGCGGGCGCGACCGCATCTTGGTTGTTACCGGCAAGGTTCACAAGTCGGCCGTTCTCGAGCAAATCGAAGACCTATCTACCGACAACCTGGTGCTTGAACTCTCACCCAAAGATTCGACTGCGGCCATTGCGCTCGCGGCTGCCATTCTTATGAAGCGCGAACCAGATGTGATCATCGGTTCATTCGCTGCCGACCATGTAATCACCGAAGATGCCAAATTCCAGGCCGTAGTGCGTGAAGCAGTTGAGGTTGCCGCCACGGGCAAGATCGTCACCATCGGCATCGAACCAACCGAAGCTTCGGTTGGCTTTGGCTACATCAAGCAGGGTGAAAAGCTCGGGCTTGCTGCGGCTCCGAATGCCCGCGACGTTGCCAAGTTCGTTGAAAAACCAAACATTGCCAAGGCTCGCAAGTATGTAGAGTCGGGCGATTACCTCTGGAATGCCGGCATGTTCATTGCTCAAGCTTCGGTCTTGCTAGCCGAGTTGGCTAAATCAGAGCCCGAGTTGCACGCCTCAATCATGGAGCTCGCAGAAGTTTGGGATACCGATGAGCGCAAGGCGGCCATCGAGCGCATTTGGCCAAAGCTAAAGAAGGTTGCGATCGATTACTCGGTAGCCGAGCCAGCCGCCGCTGCCGGTTTGGTCGCGGTGGTTCCGGCGAACTTCAGCTGGCACGACGTGGGTGACTTCGCGGCAATTGCTGAACTTCAATCACAGGGTCGCAAGGGTAACCTCGCGGTGCTCGGCAATGCCAAGGTGCTTGCAGATTCATCTAGCGGCATCTTGGTTAGTGACACAGATCGACTGATTGCGCTTATCGGCGTCGAAGACATCATCGTGGTCGACACCCCTGATGCACTTTTAGTTACGACCAAAGAGCACGCGCAGCGAGTGAAGTCGCTGGTTGACGCTCTAAAGGCCACAGGTCACTCAGACGTTCTTTAGCCACGTTCGTCAATTGTTACTTTTCGGTTAATAATTTGCTCTAGATCCAAACTCGGTCAAATCTGTTTACCTCGCTGGCGTAGGCTAACCCTGCACAACGGTTGTGAGAGTCACAGCCGTTTTTCGGGAGGAAAATAAGTGAAGACTGTTTCACGCACCACCGCACTCAAGGGCCTAGCACTTGCAGCAGTTGCAAGCCTCGCTCTTGCTGGTTGCGCTGCCGCTCCGGCTGCCCCAACCGCTACCCCAGTTGACTACAAGGCATGTATGGTTTCAGACGCCGGTGGCTTCAACGACGCATCTTTCAACCAGGAAGCCTACGCTGGTCTACAGCAGGCAAAGGCTGAGCTTGGCGTTCAGACCGCTCAGGTTGAATCACCAGAGAAGGCAACCCAGACCGACTACGTTTCAGGAATCGACTCAATGATTTCTGAGGGTTGTAACCTAATCGTCACCGTTGGCTTCAACCTTGCAACCGCTACCCGCGATGCTGCAAAGGCAAACCCAAAGGTCAACTTCGCGCTTATTGACTCAGCGCTAAGCAACGACGACTTCTCACCTCTTTCACTTCCAAACGTGAAGCCAATTCAGTACGACACCGCAGAAGCTGCTTACCTAGCTGGTTACCTAGCCGCTGCAACCTCTAAGACCGGCAAGGTTGCTACCTACGGTGGCATGCTGTTCCCTTCTGTAACCATCTTCATGGATGGCTTCAAGCAGGGTGTAGAGGCTTACAACAAGGCAAAGGGCAAGAAGGTTACTGTTCTTGGTGCTACCGGAACCGACAGCTCGAAGTGGGCTGCTACCGGTGACTTCAACGACCAGGCAAAGGGCAAGACCCTAACCGAGGGCTTCTTCGCTCAGGGTGCCGACATCGTTCTTCCAGTTGCAGGCCCAGTGGGCGTTGGCTCAGGCCAGGCAACTCTAGACAAGAAGGGCACCTACGTTGTTGGTGTTGACAGCGACTGGTACGGTCTTCCAACCCACGCTGCCTACAAGGCAAACATCTTGACCTCAATCGAGAAGAAGATGGCCAAGGCTGTTCTAGACGTAATCAAGTCTGGTGTTGACAAGACCTTCACCGGTGGCGACGAGAACCAGTACGTTGGCAACCTTTCAAACGGTGGCGTAATGATTGCTGCTCAGCACGATGTTGTTTACCCTGCTGGAATTCAGGCAGAGCTAGACGCTCTTCAGGCTGACATCATCTCAGGCAAGATCGTCGTTACTTCTCCTTACAAGAAGTAACAACAAAAAACTAAGTTCGGGGATGATCACCATCGGTGGTCATCCCCGAACTATTTCTACTAACAAACCTGCACAAAAAGTTAGACTTAAACACCACCCATCAGGGCAAATGAACGGATGAGCGATGAAGCTTGAACTTCGTGGCATAACCAAACGCTTCGGCAGCATGGTCGCCAATGACAACGTGAACTTGATTGCGTTACCGGGTGAAATCCACTGCCTGCTTGGCGAAAATGGCGCCGGCAAATCGACACTGATGAACGTGCTCTATGGCCTCTATCAAGCAGACGGTGGCGAGATTCTGCTAGACGACAAGGTCGTTAAATTCTCTGGCCCGGGTGATGCGATGGCGGCCGGTATTGGCATGGTTCACCAACACTTCATGCTCATCCCTGTATTCACCGTCGCAGAGAATGTCATTCTCGGCCACGAACCAACCAAATTTGGTAGCCTGCTTGACCTCGAAGCCGCCCGCGCGAAGGTGCGCGAGGTATCGGCGAAATTCGGCTTTGAAATCGACCCAGATGCCATCGTTGGCGATCTGCCGGTAGGTGTTCAGCAGCGAGTTGAAATCATCAAGGCCTTGATTGGCGACGCCAAGGTTCTAGTTTTTGATGAGCCAACTGCCGTTTTGACCCCTCAAGAGACCGACGAGCTCATGGCAATCATGAAGCAGTTGCGGGCCGCTGGCACGGCGATTGTTTTCATCACGCACAAGCTTCGTGAGGTGCAAGAAGTTGCCGACAAAATCACGGTTATCCGTCTTGGCAAGGTGGTCGGCGAGGCCGACCCTAAGTCAACTGCCAACGAGCTTGCCTCGATGATGGTTGGCCGTGCGGTCGACCTAGATGTTGAGAAAGACCCTGCCAAGCCGGGTAAGCCAACCTTCAAAGTTGAAGGGCTTTCGGCTTGGAGTCACGCGGGAACTAAGGTGCTTGACGACATTAACTTCGAGATTCACGAGGGTGAAATTCTCGTTATCGCTGGAGTGCAGGGCAACGGCCAGACCGAGCTCACCGAAGCAATCATTGGCATGCACGGCAAGACCGCCGGTTCGATTCAGCTGGACGGCCGCGAACTCATCGGCAAGAACGTAAAACAGGTGCTAGATCTAGGCGTTGGCTTTGTTCCCGAAGACCGCACCGAGGATGGCCTGGTTGCCGAGTTCAGCATCGCCGAAAACCTTATGCTCGACCGCAGCGATCGCAAGCCATTCGCTAAGGGTCTAAACATCAACCTCGACTACCTGAAGAAGTTTGCCCTCGAGAAGCTGAAGCAATTCGACGTTCGAGCGCAGGGCATTGAATCAAAGGCTTCGCAGCTATCTGGTGGAAACCAGCAGAAGGTAGTTTTGGCACGCGAACTTTCACGCGAACTTCGCCTCTTGGTTGCATCGCAGCCGACCCGAGGGCTCGACGTTGGTTCGATCGAATTCGTTCACGAGCAGATTGTGGCAACCCGCGATAGCGGCATCCCAGTTTTGATTGTTGCAACCGAGCTAGATGAGGCTACCCAGCTGGGTGACCGAATTGCGGTTATGTATAAAGGCAAAATCGTTGGCATTGTGCCTTCGAACACCCCGAGGGCAACCCTCGGTCAGATGATGGCAGGAATCAGCGCATGAAACGCGTAATGAAGGAATTCACCGGCGGCAACGCAATGGTTTCGGTTTTGGCAGTGCTCGCGTCGTTCATCGTTGGCGGCATCTTGATTGCCATTTCTAGCACCGAGGTACAGACCACCATCACCTACATCGGCGCTCGCCCGGCCGACTTCTTCAACGCTCTTTGGAACTCGGTGTTTGGTGCTTACGACGCGATGTTCCGCGGCGCAATCTTCAACTACAAGGCACACGACGGCGTTCAGATGATCAAGCCGATAACCGAAACCTTGGCTTATGCGACACCTATCACCATGGCCGGCCTTGGCCTGGCGGTAGCCTTCCGTTCGGGCCTGTTCAATATCGGTGGAACCGGTCAGATTATTTTCGGTGCCATGTTCGCCGGCTGGGTTGGCATCTATGTTGACCTACCGTTCTATATTCACTTTCCTTTGGCAGTGCTCGCGGGAATCATCGGCGGTGGGCTGTTTGGTGCGCTCGTCGGTTTCTTGAAGGCCGCGACCGGCGCAAACGAAGTTATCGTCACAATCATGTTCAACTACATAGCCGTGTTGTTGCTCAGCTACTTACTAAAGACTCCAATTTTGCAGGCGCCTGGTTCGGTAAACCCGGTCTCACCCCCGGTTCGCGACTCGGCAAAATACTGGTTCTTCATGGGAGACCAGTTCCGCATCCATGGCGGTCTAATCGCAATGCTGTTGGCCGTGATTTTCACCTGGTGGTTACTAAACCGTTCAACCCTCGGCTTTCGCTTTCGTGCCCTTGGCCACAACCCAAATGCCGCAAAGGTTGCTGGAATCAACATTGGCCTTACCTACGTGCTCGTAATGGGCATTTCTGGTGCCTTGTCTGGTCTTGCCGGAACCTCACAGGTTCTTGGCACCGAGAAGTTCCTGACACTGGGAGTTGCAGCCAGCTTCGGCTTCGACGCAATCACAGTGGCGCTGCTCGGCCGTTCGAACCCTTGGGGTGTTCTAGTTGCCGGCCTGCTATTCGGTGGACTACGCGCAGGTGCGGTCACCATGCAGGCGAACCAGAATGTTCCAATCGACATTGTTCTCGTTGTGCAGTCGCTTATCGTCTTGTTCATCGCGGCTCCACCTCTGGTGCGTGCCATCTTCCGGGTCAAAGAATCGAAGAAGGCGGTTGCAGCATGAAGCAGAGTAAGCGCACCACAATCTCGCTCCTAGTTCTTTCACTAATTGGGCTTTGGCTTTTCGTTTCGGCTCCGGCCGGAACAACCGAGATTTCGATTTCTACCGACTCAGATATCTTCAAGTTGCCTAGCTTCGGCCTCGGCGTCGGGTTCGTGAGTGGCATTGCCTTTGCTGCTCAGGTGCTCGCTGTAATCGCATCGGGTTACTTCGTGCTTGGTCGCAACCACAAGACTCCGCGTTGGGTTGTTATTTTGTTTGCGGTGGCCTTGGTTTTCGAAATCTTGGTCGGCCTTTTCGCTGGCAAGACCATGACCTTCACCTCGCTACTGCAGGGTTCACTGGCACTAGCGGTGCCGCTGATCTTTGGTTCGCTTGCCGGCGTTCTTAGCGAGCGCGTAGGCGTGGTCAACATCGCAATCGAAGGCCAGCTATTAGCCGGCGCATTTGTTTCGGCCCTCATCGCCTCGCTATCAGACAACATGTTTGCCGGTCTAATCGGTGCCGTCATTGCGGGCGCGCTGGTGGCCTGGGTGTTGGCCGTTTTCGCAATCAAGTACGTGGTCGACCAGATCATTGTTGGTGTGGTTCTAAACGTTCTCGTGGTTGGCCTTACTAACTTCATGTTCAGCACCCTTATGGTCAGCAACCTGCCGTTCTATAACCAGCCGCCGCGTTTCGACAAGATTTTGATTCCACTTCTTGGTCAGATTCCAGTGCTTGGGCCGGTTCTGTTCAATCAGACCCTCATCGTTTACCTCATGTACGTCGCGGTAGCCGTGGTCTACGTTGCCTTGTTCAAGACTCGCTGGGGTCTGCGTGTTCGCGCCGTTGGTGAATACCCGAAGGCTGCCGACACCGTTGGTATCAACGTTTTCCGCACTCGCTATGTGAGTGTCATCCTCGGTGGTGCTCTTGCCGGTTTGGGCGGTTCGTTCTTCACCCTCGGCCAGGTTGGCGCCTTCGGTAAGGAGATGACCAACGGAGCCGGTTACATCGCTCTGGCGGCTCTTATCTTCGGCCGCTGGAACCCGCTCTACGCGGCGTTCGCAGCACTGTTGTTTGGCTTCGCCGAAAACCTGCAGTATGGCCTGGCCATCATCGGTTCATCGGTGCCAAGCGAGTTCTTGCTGATGCTTCCATACGCATTGACCGTGGTTGCCGTAGCCGGTTTGGTGGGCAAGGTCACCGGCCCTGCCGCCTCGGGCAAAGCCTATATAAAGAGTTAGGCCAAACATGTCTGTAGAAATTAACTGGGATGCGCTTCGCGCGGCAGCCAACGATGCGATGGCTAAGGCATACGTGCCCTATTCAAAATTCAAGGTTGGCGCAGCGGCGCTAACCGAGGATGGCCGCATCGTCTCTGGTTGCAACGTCGAGAACGCATCTTATGGCCTCACTCTTTGTGCCGAGTGCGCGCTGGTCGGCCAACTGTTCATGACCGGAGGTGGCCGCCTGGTTGCTTTTACTTGCGTAGATGGCCACGGAAACATCCTGATGCCATGTGGTCGTTGCCGCCAGCTGTTGTTTGAACACTCAACCACCGGCATGATTCTCGAAACTGTTTCGGGCTTCAAAACCATCGATGAAGTTATCCCGGATGCCTTCGGCCCGCGCGATTTAGAAGAGAGAAAGTAATGTCTGAATTCGCAGCCGTAGAGCTGATTATGCAGAAGCGCGAGAAGGGTGAACTTTCAACCGCGCAGATTGATTGGCTCATTGCCAACTACACAACGGGAGTTGTGGCCGACGAGCAGATGTCGGCCATGGCTATGGCGATCTTGCTCAATGGCATGAGCCGACGTGAAATCAAAGACCTCACCATGGCCATGATCGCCTCTGGTGAAACTCTGAATTATGCGGGCCTAGCCTGGCCAACCTCAGACAAGCACTCAACCGGTGGTGTTGGAGACAAAATCACGCTGCCGCTTGCACCTTTGGTGGCCGCATTCGGTGTTGCTGTGCCTCAACTTTCTGGTCGCGGCCTCGGCCACACCGGCGGAACGCTAGACAAGCTCGAATCAATCAAGGGTTGGCGAGCCGCGCTCTCAAACGATGAATTTCACAAGCAGCTAGCCGATGTTGGTGCTGTAATTTGTGCTGCCGGCGCTGGCCTGGCCCCGGCCGACAAGAAGCTTTACGCATTGCGCGACGTAACCGGAACCGTCGAAGCTATCCCGCTGATTGCCAGCTCGATCATGTCGAAGAAGATTGCCGAAGGCACTTCATCCTTGGTGCTCGATGTCAAGGTCGGCTCAGGCGCGTTCATGAAGAACATCGACCGGGCCCGCGAGCTAGCAACGGTTATGGTTCAACTCGGTCAGGATGCCGGCGTCAACACCTCGGCGCTGCTAACCGACATGTCTACTCCGCTTGGACTCGAAATCGGCAATGCGCTTGAGGTGAAGGAATCGGTCGAGGTTCTCGCCGGTGGCGGCCCTGACGACGTAGTCGAGCTAACCGTTGAGCTGGCTCGCGAAATGCTTCGCTTGGCCGGCAAGACCGACGTTGATGTGGCTGCCGCTCTCAAGGATGGTCGCGCCATGGATAAGTGGCGTCAAATGATTTCAGCTCAGGGCGGAGACCCCGACGCCGCGCTGCCGGTAGCCAAAGAACACCACGTGGTGCTTGCTTCAGCCGATGGTGTGCTCACCGAACTAGATGCACTGCAGGTTGGCACAGCATCGTGGCGACTAGGTGCCGGCCGCGCTCGCAAGGAAGACCCGGTTCAGTTTGGCGCCGGCATTACCTTGCACGCGCAACTCGGCTCTGTGGTTATGGCAGGTCAACCGCTAATGACTCTGCACACCGACGAAGCCGACCGTTTCGAGCGGGCTATGGAAGCCCTCGAAGGTTCGTTTAAGATTGAGGCTGCGGCAACGCCGTCTCCGCGCAAGATTTTGCTCGACCGCATCGACGGCTAAACGAAAGGCAACACCATGGCTCGCTTCAACATTCAGGCTCTTCCAAAGATCTCACTTCACGATCACCTGGATGGCGGCCTTCGCCCGCAGACCATCATTGAGCTTGCCGACGCCGTCGGCCACCAGTTACCTGCCGATAACGCTGCCGACCTGAAGGCCTGGTTCGAGACCTCGGCCAACTCGGGCTCTCTAGTTAAGTACCTCGAGACCTTTGACCACACCACCGCAGTAATGCAGACTCGCGAGGGCTTGCAGCGAGTGGCTCGCGAGTTCGTGCACGACCTTGCCGAAGACGGCGTCATCTATGGCGAGATTCGTTGGGCTCCTGAGCAGCACCTGCAGCGCGGCTTGACCCTCGACGAGGTTGTTGAAGCCGTCCAGGATGGCCTCGAACAGGGCATGGAAGACGTCGACTATCACGGTGGCTTCATCCGCACCGGGCAGTTGGTTACCGCTATGCGTCATGCCGACCGCGGTCTAGAAATTGCAGAACTCGCTGTTCGCCACCGTAACAACGGCGTGGTTGGTTTCGACATTGCCGGCGCCGAGAAGGGCTTTCTGCCTAGCCGCCACAAGATTGCCTTTGACTACCTGGCTTCAGAATTGTTCCCGGTAACCGTGCACGCCGGTGAGGCTGACGGTGTCGAGAGCATCAAGGATGCAATCGTTTCTGGCCGCGCTCTTCGCCTCGGTCACGGTGTTCGAATCATCGAAGACATCTTGCTTTCTCGCAGCGAAGGCGACGCCGATTTCGTTGAATTGGGTGACGTTGCCCGTTGGGTTTACGACCGCGGCATCGTGCTCGAGACCTCGCCTTCATCGAATCTGCAGACCGGCGCAATCTCGCTTCTTGGTGAGACCATGGCCGACCACCCGTTCGACATCCTCTACGACCTTGGTTTCAAGGTGACAGTCAACACCGACAACCGTCTGATGTCTGGCACCACCTTGACCCGTGAACTCGAACTATTGGTCAAGACTTTCGATTACGGCTTGGCAGACCTAGAGACCTTCCAGCTAAACGCCGCCGAGGGTGCCTTCCAAGACCTAGAGCAGCGCGAAGAGCTCATGGACATGATCTCGGATGGGTTTGCCGAGGCCGGTGAGTAATTTTCCGGCCCTAGCCAAAGCTTTTGCAGAGAATTCGATTCGAGTCGGTGCAATCGCGCTAGATCGCGAGCATGCGATTGAGATGGCGGGCGAGTTGCTGGTAGCCAGCGGCCGTTCAACTCCCGAGTACACCGAGTCAATGCTCGAAGCTGTCTCCGAAAATGGCCCTTACATCGTTATCGCGCCGGGCATTGCACTGGCCCACGGCCGCCCATCCGAGGCGGTTCTTGAAATCGGCCTAAGCTTGGTCACTTTGGCTCAGCCGGTCGTGTTTGGCAATGAGGCGAATGACCCGGTTCGCCTTGTAATCGGGCTTTGTGCCACCGATCACAGTTCTCACATCGACATCATGGCCGAGCTTGCCGGGTTCCTCGGCGATGCCGGCTCTGTGAATAGTGTGTTAAATGCAGTCGATAGCGATCAGATTCGCTTGCTGTTCTAGTCAAGCGAGTGAGAATAGAACTATGAAGATTATTGCCGTCTGTGGAATGGGCATTGGCACATCTGTTTTGCTGAAGATGAATGCCGAGAAGGTATTGCGCCAGTTGGGCATTGATGCGACTGTAGACGCCACCAGCATTGCCATTGCTCGCGAGTCACGAGACGCGCAAATTATTCTGACAACCCCAGACTTGGTCGACCAACTTCAGGGTCTGCCGTCTGAAATTGTTGCCATCGAGCACTTCTTTGATCTAGAAGAGATCACCGAAAAACTATCTGCATCACTGCTCTAGTTTTAGCGAAGCGAACTAGCTGAGAATCGCTTTCATGGCGGCGTTCAATGCTGCCAAGTTCGCGTGGGCATCGGCTTGGTTCGAACCAACCGCCTGCAAATAACACTTGAGCTTTGGCTCTGTGCCCGAAGGGCGCACAATCACACGACGGCCGTCGGCCAAGTCGAAGCGAACACCATCGGTAGGCGCAAGCCCATTACCGCCAAGGGCCAGGTCTCTGAATTCTGCAGCCGAACCATCAATTATTTCGGGGGTCTCGTTTCGCAACTTGGCCATCAGGTTGGCAATAACCGAAAGGTCGGTGACTCGAATCGAAATCTGACCGGTTGCATAGTGGCCGTACAATGCGCCTAGGTCATTCAAGCGATCGCCAATTGTCTTGCCCTGAGCCGCCAGCCGGTTAGCTAGGTCGGCCACGATCAATGCCGCAGAGATTCCGTCTTTGTCTGGGGTGTGCTCGGCATCTACGCAGTAACCGAGGGCTTCTTCGTAGCCAAAGATCAGATTCGGTACCTTTGAAATCCATTTGAAGCCGGTGAGCGTTTCGCGGAACCCGAAACCATAGTGCTCGGCAACCTTAGACAGTGCCGAACTCGAAACAATCGAGCAAGCTAGGTTTCCGGTTCGGCGATCGGCTACCGCACGACGTGCCATTTCGTCACCCAAAAGCAGGCCAACCTCATCGCCGGTGAGTTGGCGAAAACCGGTTGGCGAAGTCGCATCCTTGATTGCAATCGCTAGACGATCGGCATCAGGGTCGTTCGCCAAAATCAGGTCGGCGTGGCGATTACGACCTACCTCAAGGGCGAGGTCCATCGCGCCAGGCTCTTCGGGGTTAGGGAAAGCCACGGTAGGGAAGCGACCGTCGGGTAGCAGCTGTGCGGTCACGGTTTCGGGCTTAGCCAACCCGACCGAGGCGAATAGTGACTCGACGATGTGCCAACCGACTCCGTGCATCGCCGTGTAGGCAATGCAAACCCGTTCGCCGTCGATAACTTCACCGGTTAGCGCTGCGGTCTCGGCAATGTATGCCTGGCGAAGCTCATCGCCCACGATTTCAAACTGGTCGCTCTTGTTGAGCTCGTTGAAAGTCTTAGTTTTCGCAACCTCGGCAATGTGCCCGGCGATTATTTGGTCGGTAGGTGAGATTATCTGCGAACCGCCGTTGGTTCCGCCCAGATAGACCTTGTAGCCGTTGTCTCGCGGCGGGTTGTGCGAAGCGGTCACCATGATGGCCGCCGAGGTGTTCAGGTGCTTGCCGGCAAAGGCCAAAACCGGGGTCGGAACGACTCCGTCAAATAGGTAGGCACGGATACCCGCACCGGCCAAGATTTGCGCCGAGTCGCGCGCGAAAACTGCGCTGTTGATTCGCCCGTCGAAGCCGATGACAACGCTCGGTGGTTCAACATCCGAGTTGAATTCGGGCTGAGTAAGCAAGAATTTGGCGATGCCGGCTGCCGCCTGAGCGACCAGAACTCGGTTCATGCGGTTTGAACCGGCACCGAGTTCACCGCGCAAACCGGCGGTGCCAAACTCGAGGCGCCCGTCGAAGCGAGCGCTAAGCCCCGCAACGTCGCGTTTATCGATTAGCTCTTCGAGCTCGGCGCGCGTCTCTAGGTCTGGGTCTTGGTCGGCCCATGCGCTGGCTGCCGCAATAAGGTCGGCAAGGTTGTGGCTCATAGTTTCGAAACGATCTCCGCCAATAGGCCGCTGATGCGCACTTCGGCATCCTTGCCGGCTTGGATGACTTCTTCGTGGCTCAACGGCGTCTTTTGAATGCCGGCGGCCAGGTTGGTGATCAACGAAAGGCCAAGAATTTCCATGCCAGCCTCTCGGGCCGCAATCGCTTCTAGAGCGGTTGACATGCCAACAATGTGGCCACCGATGTGCTTGGCCATTTGAACTTCGGCCGGGGTTTCGTAGTGTGGGCCGCGAAACTGGCAGTAGACGCCCTCATCCAAGGATGCATCGACCGTGCGAGCGATTCCGCGAAGTCGGCTTGAATACAAATCGGTTAGGTCGACAAATTTCGCACCCTCCAATGGGCTGTCGGCCGTGAGGTTTATGTGGTCGCTGATCAGCACCGGGGTGCCAGGCTTCCAGGTCTCTTTGATGCCGCCTGCACCGTTGGTGAGAATCATGATCTTGGCGCCGGTGGCGGCTGCCGTGCGAACGCCGTGGGCAACCTGGCGAACTCCGTGGCCCTCGTAATAGTGGCTTCTCGCACCGAGAATCAGAGCGTACCTACCGTTTGGCAACTTTATTGAGCGGATTGTGGCTACGTGACCAGGCACAGCTGGCGGCAAGAATCCTGGAATTTGCGTGGCATCGATACTGGCCACGGTTTCGCCAATTAGGTCTGCGGCTTTAGCCCAGCCAGAGCCCAGAGTTAGGGCGATATCGTGCTTTTCGATGCCGGTCAACTCGGCGATTTTTGCTGCGGCATCCTTGGCCAGCTCAAACGGATTTGTCATGGTTCGAGTCTACGACTGGCAGAATAAAAGGGTGAGCACTGAAAAAACTAAGAAGCACCACATTGTCATCATCGGCGGCGGCCCTGGCGGATACGAAGCGGCACTCGCCGGCGTACAGCTCGGAGCAGATGTCACCCTCATCGAACGCAACGGAATCGGTGGCGCTGCTGTGCTCACCGACGTGGTGCCATCGAAGACTCTGATTGCCACTGCAGAGGCGGCTCAGCGCGTTGCTCACGCAACCACACTCGGTGTTAAATTCTCATTTGCCGGTCAGGCAGTCAAGCCAAAGATTGAAATCGACTTGGCTCAGGTAAACCGTCGTTTGCTCGACCTTGCCGAAGAGTCATCTTCAGACATGCTCGAGACCCTGGTCAAGGAGGGCGTTCGCGTCATCCATGGATCAGGAAAACTCGATGGCAACCACCACGTAATCGCCACCCCGGCCGATGGTGGCAAGCCAGAGAAGATGGAAGCCAAGACCATCATCATCGCCGTTGGTGCACACCCTCGCCAGCTGCCAGATGCCAAGCCGGATGGCGACCGCATTCTTACCTGGACCCAGCTTTATAACTTGGATGAACTGCCAGAGCACATGATTGTGGTTGGTTCCGGTGTGACCGGTGCAGAGTTTGCTTCTGCTTACCGTGGCCTCGGCAGCGAGGTTTCGCTAATCTCAAGCCGCGACAAGGTTTTGCCTGGCAACGACAACGATGCGGCCGACTTGATCGAGCGCGTTTTCCGCGGCAATGGCATCAACATTCACTCAAATACCCGCGCAGATAAGGTGGTCAACACCGGTTCTGGCGTTGAGGTCACTCTTGCCGATGGCACAGTCATCACGGGGTCACACTGTCTCATGGCGGTTGGCGCCATCCCGAACACCGAGGGCCTTGGTCTCGAAGAGGCCGGCGTTATTTTGACCGAGTCGGGTCACGTTCAGGTGAACAAGGTTGCCCGAACCTCGCGTGCAAATGTTTATGCCGTCGGCGACTGCACCACCTTCTTGCCGCTAGCCTCGGTTAGCGCCATGCAGGGCCGCACAGCCGTCTTTCACACCATGGGTGACGTTGCGGTACCAACCGAGCTTCGCAATGTTGCCTCTAACGTTTTCACCTCGCCTGAGATTGCCTCGGTCGGTTGGATGGAGAAAGACATCAAGGATGGCAAGGTCAACGGCTTTGTCGAGATGATCGACCTAACCACCAACCCTCGCGCCAAGATGCAGGGTCTCACCGAAGGTTTCATCAAGTTGATCTGTTCAACCGGTGGCACCGTAATCGGCGGCGTGGTTGCAGCGCCTCGCGCATCAGACCTGATCTACTCGATCGCCATTGCAATCGAGAACCGTTTGACCGTGGATGAGCTTGCCAGCACCTTCACCGTTTACCCGTCGCTATCAGGTTCAATCAGCGACGCGGCTCGTGCCTTGCACAGCCCGCTGAACTAGTTTTCAAAACGAGAAATGGCATCCCCTTGGGATGCCATTTCTCATAACTGGGGGGAGTTCTACTCGAGTTCGAGCAACACGGTTCCGGCAGGAACGGTCTCGCCAACAACTGCAGAGATTGACTTGATGACACCGGCCTTGTGGGCGTTCATCGGCTGTTCCATCTTCATGGCTTCCAACACAATCACTAGGTCGCCCTCGGCAACGGTGTCGCCAACGGCAACCGCAACCTTCACGACGGTCGACTGCATCGGAGCCTTGACGGCGTTGCCGCTCGAAGTTGGGCCAGAGGCGGTGCCGTGCGAGGCGCGCTTTGGTGCGTGAGCAACCGGCCCGGCGGCAGCGCCACCAGCGAGAAGACGCTTAGGTAGTGAAACCTCCACGCGCTTTCCATCTACCTCGACCACAACGTTGTTGCGCTCGGCAGGCTCGGCACTTGACTCGGCAACGCCAGACCAGGCTGGGATGTCGTTGACGAACTCGGTCTCGATCCAGCGAGTGTAAATGCCAAACTTGCCGGTGTTCTGGTCACCGATGAAGGCTGGGTCGTTGACAATCTTGCGGTGGAACGGAAGCACGGTCGGTAGACCGGCAACTTCCATCTCGGCAAGTGCGCGACGTGAACGAGCCAGGGCTTCTTCACGAGTTGCACCGGAAACGATTAGCTTGGCAATCATCGAGTCGAAGGAGCCCGAGATCACATCGCCAGACTCAACACCGGTGTCTACGCGAACGCCAGGGCCAGAAGGTGCTTTGAAGACGTGAACTGGTCCGGGTGCCGGCATGAAGTTGCGGCCGGCATCTTCACCGTTGATGCGGAACTCGAAAGAGTGACCCTTTACCTCTGGGTCTGGATAGTCCAGAACTCCACCCTCGGCCAAACGGAACTGCTCGCGCACTAGGTCGATGCCCGTGACTTCTTCTGAAACCGGGTGCTCAACCTGAAGACGGGTGTTTACCTCAAGGAACGAGATGGTGCCATCCTGGGCAACTAGGAACTCACATGTTCCAGCACCTTGGTAGCCAACCTCTTTCAAGATGGCCTTCGATGACTCGTATAGTCGACGAACCTGGTCGTCGGTTAGGAACGGCGCAGGTGCCTCTTCTACAAGCTTCTGGTGGCGACGCTGAAGTGAGCAGTCGCGGGTTGAAACGACAACTACGTTGCCGTAGGCATCAGCAAGACACTGAGTCTCAACGTGACGAGGCTTTTCTAGGTACTTTTCAACGAAGCACTCGCCACGGCCGAATGCTGCAATGGCCTCGCGGGTGGCTGAATCGAATAGCTCGGCAACTTCTTCGGTCTTATAGGCAACCTTGATGCCGCGACCGCCGCCGCCGAAAGCCGCCTTGATAGCCACCGGAAGACCGTGCTGGGCTACGAATTCGAGAACCTCTGCGGCTCCTGAAACTGGGTCGAGGGTGCCCGGGGCAAGTGGTGCGCCTGCGCGCTCGGCGACGTGGCGAGCCGAAACCTTGTCGCCAAGCTGCTCGATGGCCTTTGGTGATGGGCCGATCCAAATCAAACCGGCTTCGATCACCTTGGTGGCGAATTCGGCGTTCTCAGCCAAGAAACCATAGCCAGGATGAACCGCATCTGCGCCTGACTTCTTTGCTACGGCAAGAATCTTGTCGATAACCAGGTAGGTCTCAGGGCCGGTGGTGCCGTGCAGAGCGTATGCCTCATCGGCAAGCTTGACGTGCATCGCATCGCGATCTTGATCGGCGTAGACGGCAACCGACAGAATGCCGGCATCCTTGGCTGCGCGCGCAATTCGAACGGCAATTTCGCCGCGGTTTGCGATTAGTACCTTGGTGATTTTCTTAGACGTAGTCATGCCTTCAAGCCTATTGACTAAAGCCCTCGTTTTATTGGCGTGAAATCACAAAAAAATCACGAAACTACTGTGAAGACCGCTAACCGAGGTTCCAAAGGTCGGTGTACTCGACGCCGAGCGAACGAACAAGATTTCGCAGGGTTGGCAGCGACAGGCCAATCACGGTGTGGGCATCGCCCTCGATTGACTTTAGGAACGCCCCGCCGAGGCCATCGATGGTGAATGCGCCGGCGACCTTTAGCGGTTCACCGGTTGCCACGTAGGCATCAATCTCGCGGTCGGTGATGTCGGCAAAGTTGACGACAGCCATCGAAACATGGCCAGTCGCCGGGGGAGTGACGCCCGGTCGAGGTGCGCGATTGTCGATTACCCAGTGGCCCGAGTAAAGCTTTCCCGAGCGACCGCGCATTGCCAACCAGCGTTCACGCGCCACTTCGGGTTCGTGCGGCTTGCCGAGGGCTTCGCCGTCTAATTCCAAGGATGAGTCACAGCCGATGATGATGCCGCCGCGGGCATCAGGGTGATCGATGACCGCCTCAGCCTTCGCCTTGGCTAGCACGTGCACCATCTCGGCGGTGTTTGAGATTAGCCCCATCTCGGTGGCGCGCTCGGCCACGGCATCTTCGTCGACGCCCGGTGCGATGGTAACGGGTTCGATTCCGCCGGCGCGAAGCAGCGCAAGGCGGGCTGGTGAAGTTGAGGCAAGGATGAGTTTGGTCACTGCTCAAGTCTGGCAGACTTGTCTGGTGAGTAAAACTACGAACTGGGTCGGCCAGAATCTTCAACTAACCATCGAAAAAGTAGCCCATGGCGGCATCTTTGTCGCACGTCACGATGGTCGAGTGGTTTTCGTCTCGCACGTCTTGCCAGGCGAGAAGGTTCTTGCGCAGGTCTATGAAGACCGTGGTGGTTCGTTCTGCCGTGCCGAACCTATTCAGATTCTCGAGGCATCGCCAGATCGCGTTGCTCAGGTCTGGAAGCAGGCTGGCCCTCAGGGTGCCGGCGGTGCAGAGTTCGGTCACATCAAACTTGCTCGTCAGCGCGAATTGAAGGCCGACGTGCTCGAAGAGGCTCTGGAGCGCATGGCTGGCATCAAGCTTCGCCCGGTTGTCGAAGCGGCCCCTGGCGATGACGAGGCGAATGGTCTCGGCTACCGTACTCGCCTGCAGCTTCACGTAGACGAGGCCGGCACCGTTGGCCCATACCGCGAGCGCAGCCACGAGGTCATCAAGGTGAAGGATCTTCCGCTAGCCGT
>CANGGK010000002.1 GCA_947453475.1 Microbacteriaceae bacterium | reverse complement strand
GCCAACCGGCAAAGAGAAGACCGGCTACCCAACCCAGAAGCCGCTTGGCATTCTGCGTCGCATCATCCAGGCGTCATCGCGCCCGGGCGACCTAGTCATCGACTTCTTCGGCGGCTCGGGAACCACCGGTGCTGCGGCGGCCTCGCTCGACCGCAACTTCATCCTGGTAGACCAAAACCCCGAATCAATCGCCGTGATGCGCGACCGTTTCACCAAGGCCAACGTGCCGGTTGACTTCGTTTAGTAGGCCAAAGAAAAAACCCCAAGCGCTAGGTGCCTGGGGTTTTCTCATTTGAGACTTACTAGTGAGCTGCGGCAGCCGCTGCTTCTTGAACCGCTGACTTCGTGCGTAAAGCCGGAGCCTTGGTGAAGATGGCGATCACGATAGCAACTGCAACTACGGCACCCGCGATGGTAAACACGGTGACACCGGCGTCTGCGAAACCGACCAAGAATGGGCGAGCTAGACGCGGGTCAAGGTTGTTCAAGAACGACGAGTCGGTGTTCAACTTGCCGGCCAAGGCGCTCATGTTGCCACCCTGAAGGCCCTTTAGGAACTCGGCATTGTTTGGGTCGGCAAGAACCTTAGGGTCTTGCATCGCCTGCTTGATTCCGGCTGCAACATCGGTGCGCTTGAAAGCGGCAGGGATGGTGTCGGCCAAGTTGTTGAACAAGATCGAGATGAACACGGCAACACCCAGGGTTCCACCCATCTGGCGAAAGAAGGTTGCCGATGCGGTTGCAACGCCTACCTCTGATGCCGGAACCGAGTTCTGAGCAGCAAGGGTCAGAGTCTGCATTAGCTGACCAAGACCTAGACCGATTAGAACCATACCGATTGATGCCTGCCAGTACTGAGTGTCAGCGTTGAAGCTGGTCAAGTAGAAGTAACCGAGCGCCAACAGGGTTGGGCCAATCACCATAAACATCTTGTACTTGCCGGTCTTGCTGGTGATCTGACCAGAAATGATAGTTGCGGTCATCATGCCGGCAACCATTGGCAGCATCATGAAGCCAGCCTCGGTAGGGGTAGCACCCATAACAATCTGAAGAAGCAACGGAAGGGTCATCATTCCACCGAACATGCCAACACCCACGATGACACCAAGGATGGTCGCCATTGAGAAGGTGCGTGACTTGAACAAGCTAAGTGGCAATAGCGCTTCGTGCTTTGCTGCGCGCTCGGCCAGGATGAACAAGATGATGCCAACGCCACCGGTTACATACATGGCGATCGACTCGAAGCTAGCCCAACCCCAGTCGCGACCGTTCTCGGCAACCAGAAGCAATGGCACAACGGCGATGACGATGGTCACGGCGCCTAGCCAGTCGATGCGGTGGTTCTTTGCGGTGTGTGGAACGTGAAGGAACGAGACCACCATGAAAAGCGCGACGATACCGATTGGCAGGTTGATTAGGAACACCCAGCGCCATCCGCTGATCCAAAGAATCTGGTTCGCACCGGCGAATAGACCACCGATGATTGGGCCAAGCACCGAAGAGGTAGCGAAGACGCCGAGGAACATGCCCTGGTACTTTGCGCGCTCACGAGGTGGCACGATGTCGGCAAGCACGGTAAGTGCGAGGGTGAATAGACCACCGGCACCGATACCCTGCACCGCACGCCAAGCGGCCAGCTGGAACATGTCGGCCGCGGTGCCACAAAGCAACGAACCGAAAATGAAGATTGTGATTGCCACGATGAATAGTCGACGACGACCAAGGATGTCGCCGAGCTTGCCATAGATCGGGGTGGTGATGGTTGAGGTGATGAGGTAGGCGGTGGTTACCCAAGCCTGAAGCTCAAGACCCTTTAGGTCATCGGCGATGGTGCGCATCGCGGCACCCACAACCGACTGGTCTAGGGCTGACAGGAACATACCTGACATGAGGCCAACTAGAACCAACATGATTTGCTTGTGGGTCATTTCACCCGAAATAGCTGAGGCCGCTGCTGCGGCTTTGCGTTCTGCACGTGCCAAAATCGGCTCCGTTTCTGTGTTTGAAACTGAATCGCGAGGGTCTGCCCCCGGATGATGTCGCCTATCGAAGTTAGGCTTGAACTTATGTTCCAGCCTAAACGCCCAACCGGCTCTTTTCTAGTCAACCGCCTATTGACTGTGATTATTTCGAGCGCGTTGGTCTTAGGCGGCGCTGGTATTGCGGCCACGGCGGCAACTCCTTCGCCAACTCCGACCCCAGAGAACACTCACCAGGTTGAGTTGCCGGCTAGCCCAAACCCGACCCCAACCGCAAACGGTGACCCGTCTGGCGCTATCGGCGGCACCCCTTCGCCTAGCGTGACTCCGGCGACACCTCCGGGCGAAACAACCGCACCGGTCGTTTGCGGAGTTTGCTTCAACCCAACTTCATACTCGCTGGTCAAGGCCAACTCGCTTTGGGTTGTTGCCAATAAGCAGCGCCCGCTCAACCCAATTACCTATAAACCAGAGATCGGCTATTTCAAAGGTGTGCAGGTTGCCAAGGTCACGGCAGTTGCGTTGAACCAGATGGCCGCTGGCATGCTCAAGGCAAAGGCTGGCACTCTGCTGCTCAACTCTGGCTACCGCAGCTACGCAACCCAAGTTTCGGTGCACGATCGTCAGGTTGCCCGGCTCGGTTTGAAGGCCGGCGAGGCACTTGCCGCCCGCCCCGGATACTCAGAACACCAAACCGGTTTGGCCGCCGATGTTAGCGCGGCCGGCCAGGGTTGCACCATCCAGGTTTGTTTTGCAACCACAAAAGCTGGCAAGTGGTTGGCCGCCAACTCTTGGCAGTACGGGTTCATCTTGCGCTACCCGAATGGTCAGACTGCAACCACCGGATACCAGTTTGAGCCTTGGCACTTCAGGTATGTGGGAGTGAACCTAGCTACCGAGATGAAGTCGCAGAACATCACCGTTTTGGAGAAGTTCTGGAAGCTGCCGGCTGCGCCTAGTTACAACTACTAGCCAAGCACTGCGTCGACCAGAGTCTTCGCCTCGGCCTGCACCTGTTCGAGGTGCTCTTGACCCTTAAACGATTCAGCGTAAATCTTGTAGACGTTCTCGGTTCCCGATGGGCGCGCAGCGAACCAGGCGTTTTCGGTTTCAACCTTTAGGCCGCCGAGGGCAGCGTTGTTGCCCGGAGCGTGGGTGAGTACGGCTGTGATCTTTTCGCCGGCCAGTTCTGTGGCCGAAATATCCGAGGCAGAAAGTTTGCCCAACTTACTCTTCTGTTCGAGAGTGGCTGGGGCGTCGATGCGCTCGTAGACCGATGCTCCGAACTTGTCGGTCAACTCGGAGTAGCGCTGCGATGGAGTCTTGCCGGTTACCGCGGTAATTTCGGCAGCGAGCAGGGCAAGGATGAGCCCATCCTTGTCGGTAGACCAAGACTTGCCATCGAGACGCAAGAATGATGCACCAGCAGATTCTTCACCACCGAAACCAACCGAGCCATCAATTAGCCCGGGCACGAACCACTTGAAGCCAACCGGAACTTCAATCAATCGTCGGCCGAGGTCGGCGACAACCCGGTTGATGATTGACGACGAAACCATGGTCTTGCCAACCGCTGCGTCGGCCGACCATCCTGGGCGATTCTGATATAGATAGTCGATGCCAACGGCCAAGAAGTGGTTCGGGTTCATCAGCCCGCCATCGCGGGTGACGATGCCGTGGCGGTCGGCGTCGGCGTCATTGCCGGTTGAGATGTCGAACCGTGATCGGCCTTCGATGAGCGAGGCCATCGCGTGCTGCGAAGAGCAGTCCATGCGAATCTTGCCATCCCAGTCGAGGGTCATGAAGCCGAACTGAAAGTCGACGTTTGGGTTCACCACCGTGAGGTTCAAGGCATAGCGCTCGCCGATTGCACCCCAGTAGTCAACCGAGGCGCCACCCATTGGGTCTGCGCCAATCGAGACGCCAGAGTCGCGAATGGCATCCATGTTCAAAACATCGCCCAGTTGCGAAATGTAGTTCTCGCGGAAGTGAAACTTGACCGCGTTCGGTGCAGAGCGCTTTACCTCGCGCATGCCGGCAAGGATGATCTCGTTCGCTCGAGCGGCAATCCAGTTAGTGGCATCCGAATCGGCAGGGCCGCCGTGCGGAGGGTTGTACTTGAAGCCACCGTCGGTCGGCGGGTTGTGGCTTGGGGTGATGACCAAACCGTCGGCCATCGAGCGGTCGCCCGGCTGCTTGCCCTCGTTGTGGTTGATGATGGCTACCGAGACGGCGGGGGTCGGCACATAGCGATCTTCGGCATCGACCATGGATAGCACATCGTTGCCGGCAAGCACCTCGAGGGCGGTCAGCTCGGCTGGGCCAGAAAGCGCGTGGGTATCCTTGCCAACATAAATCGGGCCATGGATGTTCTCGCGCACACGGAACTCGCAAATGGCCTGAGTGATAGCTGCGATGTGTTGCTCATTAAACGAACCGTTGAGCGAAGTGCCTCGGTGGCCGCTGGTGCCAAAGGTAACTTTTTGCTCGGCCGTGGTTACATCCGGGCGTATTTCGAAGTAAGCCGCAATCAGCTTGTCGATGTTGACCAGATCAGATTCTTGGGCTTTTTGCCCCGCGCGCTCACTCATAAGACTATTTTCGCGGTTAACCTTGATGTATGGCTACGAAATCACGTAACGGTTCAACTAAGAAGACCTATTCATACCTTGGTCCGGTTGGCACCTTTACCGAACTCGCACTCGCCCAGGTTGCCGAAGCCAAGGGCGCAACTTGGCACGCCGTGGCCAATGTGCAAGAGGCCATCGACAACGTGCTTTCTGGCCACTCGGCTCGTGCTGTGATTCCAATCGAGAACTCAATCGAGGGTGGCGTCTCGGCAACTCTCGACGCGCTCGCCGCATCTGAGGGCATTCGCATCTTCGGTGAATACCTCGTGCCGGTCAGCTTCAACCTGGTTGCTCGCCCTGGCGTTTCAATCAAGGATGTCTTGACCGTCGCAACCCACCCGGTTGCCTACGCTCAAACCCACAAGTGGCTGAGCGCAAACTTGACTGGTCACTCATACTTGCCGGCGACCTCAACAGCTGCAGCTGCCGCCGGTTTGCTGCACGCCGACTCGATTGCCAACGCTGCCGTCGCCGCTTCGACCATCACCAACCACTACGACCTCAAGGTGCTCGCCAAGAACATTGGCGAATACAAGAACGCTCAGACTCGCTTCATTCAGATTGGCTTGGCTTGCAAGGCTCCGGCCGCTACCGGTCGTGACAAGACTTCGGTAATCATCGAGATGCCAAACGATCGCCCGGGTGCTCTGCTCGAGATGCTTGAACAGTTCGCCGTTCGCGGAGTAAACCTTTCACGCATCGAGTCACGCCCAATCGGCGACCGCCTCGGCCGTTACCGATTCAACGTTGACGCTCAGGGGCACATCGAAGATGCAGCAATCGCCGAAGCGCTCAAGGGGCTCCACCGTTTCAGCCCAAAGGTTCAATATTTGGGCTCATACCCACGCGCCGATAAAGAGAAGTCGGTGCACGAGGGTAATAACTCTGATGTTCAATTCGGCGACGCCGAAGCCTGGCTGAGTTCGCTCAATAAGTAATTAACCGAACATTTGCTTTACAGGGGCTAACCACTGACGCCATACTCATATTTGGGGGAGACGGGTTTGGTGGTGAGACATTGGACGAAGGTTTCAAGGTTTCGTTGCGCGGTTATGACCGTGAGCAGGTAGATGCTCGAATTAGAGAGCTCAAAGACGAACTTTCACGCGCCCGTCAAAGCTCGGTTCGCAACAATCAAGAACTCGATGCCATGCGTGCAGAGATCAATTCTCTGAATGATCAACTAACCCGCACTGGCAAAATCGACGCCGCCGCAATCGTTGCCGAGGCAGATCGCATTTCGGGTGCCTCTGGTCGCGCTGCTCGCGAAGCCGAGGAGATCTTAGAGAAAGCTCAGGCCGAATCCGCCGAGCTCTTTGAGGCCGCAAAGGTTGAAGCTGCCCGAATCGTTGCCGAAGCAGAAGCGGCAGCCGAGAAGGCCAAGTCTCTTTTGAAGATTGAACTAGACGCGATTCGCAATCGTCACCGGGACGAAAACTACTAAACCCTCAGACTCGAGCCTTAGAGGCGAACGGTCACCGCGCGAGGCTGAACCTCAAACTCGGCTTCGAGCACGCTCCCCATCGGGTCGCCATCAAGTTGAATAAACACCGGGTTTTCTGGCGTGACTCGAATCTTTTTGCCGCTGAGATTTTCCAGCGTCTTCACGTCGGCCGTTTGGTCAATCAGGTGACGAAGCTGGCGATTTTCGCGCAGGTTAGAAACCCAGGTGACTCGACCCCAAAAATCAATCCAGTTCCAGAATCTACGTGGGCCAACCGCGGCAACATCCAGGATTCCATCATCCAAGCTGGCATCTGGCATCAGGGTGATTCGACCAGGCAGCCAGCCAACGTTTCCGATGATGAGTGAGACCACCTTCAAGTTGCGAGCTTCACGGCTATCAACCGAAACATCCATGCGTTCAAAAAGAGTTGGCAGCGACTTTAGGCCACCATCGATGTAGGCAAACCAACCGATTGCCTTCTTGAGTTTCGGGTCGGTTTTCTGAAAAATCTTGGCATCGAGGCCCATGCCGGCCATTACCGAGAAAACTCGCTCGGCCCGAGTTCCGTCTTCATGGATGATGCGAACCAACCCCAGGTCAATCGGGTGCCGGTTGCCATGCAGCGCACGGTCGACCGCCGAGCGAAGATCGTAAAGGTCGATCTTTAGGTTGCGGGCCAGCACGTTTCCGGTGCCGGCTGGCAAGATGCCGAGAGTAACTTCTTGCCCAAGGTTATTCAGGCAGATTGCCTCGACCACTTCACGGATGGTGCCATCACCACCAGAAATCAGAATATGGCTCGCACCCTGAGCAATGGCTCGCAGCGCCTGGGCTCCGCCGGGTTCTTCGGCAGAGGTCGGCAGCCAAAGGGTAGGCTCCCAACCCAATGGCATAACAGCGAGGTCGATTGCGGCACTAAGTTTGCGACGGGCGGTTTTGTCGGGATAGAAAATGACAGCGACGCGTTGCTTGGCGTCTCCGGTCTTCTTTGGCTTTATCCCCATGCCCTTAGCCTAAGTCGAAACCTCTGGCTTGGGCACCCCTCGGGTAGGCTTAACCCGTGATTGATAGCAACCTTCTTCGTGAAAACCCAGACGCCATTAAGGCATCCCAGCGCGCTCGTGGCAACGACGAGTCGATTGTTGACGACGCGGTTCAGGCCGATGCCAACTGGCGCAAGTGCCTGCAGGCCTATGAGACCCTGCGTGCCGAGCAGAATGCCGCAGCCAAGCTAGTTGGTTCTGCATCTAAAGAAGAGCGCCCGGCGCTCATCCAAGCCGGTCAGGTTCTTGCCGAGAAGGTAAAGGCTGCCCTAGAGGTAGCAAACGCAGCCGAGGTTCACCTCAACGAGCTGATCTGGAAGATCGAGAACGTAGTCATCGAGGGCATTCCTGCCGGTGGCGAAGAGAACTTCACCGTCATCAAAGAGGTCGGCACCAAGCAGACCTTCGACTTCGAGCCGCGCGACCACGTTGCGCTTGGCGAACTGCTAGACATCATCGACATCGAACGCGGTGTTAAAGTCTCTGGCTCACGCTTCTACTTCTTGAAGGGCTGGGGTGCACGCCTCGAGCTGGCCATGATGAACATGGCCCTAGACCTAGCCAGCAAGCACGACTTCACCGCGCTAATCACCCCGACCCTGGTTCGCCCAGAGGTAATGGCCGGCACCGGCTTCTTGGGTGAGCACTCGGATGAGATCTACTACCTGCCAGCAGACGACCTATACCTAACCGGCACCTCTGAGGTCGCGCTCGCCGGATACCACCGCGACGAAATCATCGACCTCTCGGCTGGACCTTTGCGATATGCCGGTTGGTCAACCTGCTACCGCCGTGAAGCCGGATCTGCCGGTCGAGACACCCGCGGCATCTTGCGCGTTCACCAGTTCAACAAGCTCGAGATGTTCAGCTACATCAAGCCGGAGGATGCCGAGAACGAGCACCTCAAGTTGCTAGCGCTCGAAGAGGCAATGCTTCAGGCCTGCGAGCTTTCATACCGAGTTATCGACACCGCTGCCGGTGACCTTGGCTCAAGTGCCGCGCGCAAGTATGACTCTGAGGCCTGGGTGCCATCGCAGCAGACCTACCGCGAGCTCACCTCGAGCTCGAACTGCACCACCTACCAGGCTCGCCGCCTCAACGTTCGCTACCGCGATGAGAACGGCAAGACTCAGACCGCGGCTACGCTCAACGGAACTCTAGCCACCACCCGTTGGTTGGTCGCGATTCTCGAGACTCACCAGCAGGCCGATGGTTCGGTGCGCATCCCAGCAGCGCTGCGCCCATACCTCGGCGGTCAAGAAGTTATTGAGCCAAAGGTTCGCGCTTAGCCCTCGGCAACGCCCCTTATGTCAACAATGCCAATCGCTACCGGAGATGACCGCTGGCTAATTGCCATCGACATCGATGGCACTCTCGTGCACGACGACGGCTACCTTTCGCCGCGAGTCGTTGCCGAAGTTGAGCGAGTTCGAGCCCTGGGTCACGAAATCATCGTCGCCACCGGTCGCAGTGCGGCAAACGCCATCCCGGTAGTGAATTCGGTTGGCATCAAGCACGGATACAGCGTGTGCTCAAACGGTGCCGTGACGATTGAGGTTGACCCAATTCATCCGCGTGGTTTCAAGCCGGTTGAGGTCATCACTTTCGACCCGACCGAGGTGCTGAACCGTCTGATCAAGCACCTGCCAGACGCACATTTCGCCGTAGAAACTGCGAATGGCGACTACAAGTTTCACAAGGCATTTCCGACCTACGCGCTCGGTGCCAACAACATCGAGACCCCGCTAGAGCACCTGATTGGCGAGCCGGTTAGCCGCGTTGTCGTGCTGTCTCCTGGCCAGTCGGTCGAAGACTTCTTGGATGTGATCGCCGAGGTCGGTCTGCATTCGGTTTCGTATGCCATCGGCTACACAGCATGGCTAGACATTTCGCCAGAGGGCATCAGCAAGGCTTCGGCGCTCGAGGCTCAGCGCAAGTCACTGGGCATCGCGCCAGATCGCGTAATCACCATCGGTGACGGTCGCAACGACATCTCGATGTTTGAATGGGCGCGCTCCGGCGGCGGGTTGGCTTTTGCGATGGGGCAAGGCCCGGATGAAGTGAAAGCCGCAGCCACCGCGGTGACCGCTTCAGTCGAGGATGATGGCGTAGCCCAAGTGCTTGCCGCCTTCGAGGGAATTTTGTTTACACACGACGCGGCTACCTCGAGGTAAACCACTTCGATTCACAATGCTTCGCAATCTCTCTCATCGGTTCACCCCGACGCCGCTTCAGTTTTTCTAGGTCGACAGCGACGCGTTTTTCCTCTAAACTGGGACACACGGAAGCGTGCCGGAGCGGCCGAACGGAACAGTCTTGAAAACTGTCGTAGTTAATAGCTACCGTGGGTTCAAATCCCACCGCTTCCTCCAGATGAAACCCCAGCCCTAAAAGGCTGGGGTTTTTCTTTGTCCTTTTCCCTCTTGAGAATTGTCTGGGGTTAACCCTAAAATCAAAAATGAGGGGAGGACTGGATGACGATTTTGATTCGTAAACTCACTCCTAGCAAAATCAAAGCCGAGCGTGCTCGCCTGCTCAAACGAGCTCAGGTGAAGTCCGTTCCAGAGCTTCGCCGCAAAGTGCAGCGTTACCAGGCCTCGATCGAACAGCAGGGCATCATGATGCGACTGGATGGGTTGAGTTTTCTTGAAGGTGCGAACCCAAGAGTCCGCTAAGTGGACATTGAAGAGGCCGCGGCTCAATTCACGCGCGAACTCGAAGCCCTTATCAACAAGCTCATACCTTTCCCCGTCGTTCTTGTCGCTGAATGGCAACAATTCAGGGGAGTTTGGCGCGCAACAATTTCGACGGCCGACATCGCTGGGTTACCCATTTCCATCAATGCCAAGCCCACATTTCAATTGCAGTTCAAATACCATTGTGAATTTCACACTGCAAGGAAGCGTCTAACCGTTCGCAGTTCGAGTTTCAAAGTTATGCACGCCATCACAAGACTGCCTTTGTGGCATTACGACTACGTGTGGGAAATGAAGAAAGCTGACTCTGCAATAGCGCACTTGAATGTGCATGCCCACCGAAATGAAATTGCGGCAGCCATGGCAATCGCAAATCCCGACTCAGACAACATGGAGGTTCAAGCTCTTCACTTTCCATTCGGTGGCCCACGTTTCAGACCAATATTGGAAGACGTATTTGAAATGCTCATCACAGAGTTCAATATCGATACAGCACCTGGCGCTATTCGAGTGTTGAAAAAGAGCAGAAACCGATACTTTGAGCGTCAACTCGAAACCGCCGTTTTTGACCAGCCTGAGACAGCTGCTGCTACTCTCCGTCAACTTGGATACATTGTTGAACCTCCGAGTTTGCTGTGACGACTAGTAACGCGCTCGAGCCTCACTTAAACTAGACGTTCATGAAAAATCCATTTGCGCGCAAGAATTCGGCCGACCTCAACAAGGCTCCTAAGGGCTTTGCCCGTCACGGCCGCATCCGAGTGCAGTCAAAGGGCAGCGCCATTGGCGGCCTTTTGGTCAAAGGTTTGGCTGCCGTGCTTGGCGCCACCATTGCCATCGCCGGCATTTCGATTTGGGATATCACCAACAGCATTCGTGCCAACGGCATCGAGTTGGCCGGCCCTAAGGTCACGGCTGCCGACCTAAAGGGCCCAATCAACATGCTTCTGATTGGTTCAGACGCTCGCGCAGGAACCAACTCGCACATCTTCGGTAGCGAAACATCCGTGCTTGCCGACGTTGAAATCTTGATTCACATCTCGGCAGACCGCAAGAATGCGGTCGCCCTCAGCTTTCCTCGCGACCTGATGGTGCCATGGCCTGCCTGCCCGAGCACCTCTGGTGGGTCTGGTTACCTGCCTCAGGCACTAGGCCAGATCAACGCGACCATTGCAAACGGTGGCCCTGGTTGCACCTTGCTAACCATCGAGCAGCTAACCGGCGTGAAGATTCCTTACCTGGCAACCATCAACTTCGGTGGAGTTATCGAAATGTCGAACGCAATCGGTGGTGTCGACGTTTGTGTTGCCCGCCCGATTCACGACCAGTACACGTTCTTGAACCTTGCTGCCGGTAACCACAACCTAAAGGGCATGGAGGCGCTGCAGTTCCTTCGCACCCGCCACGGCGTTGGTGACGGTTCAGACCTCAGCCGCATCTCAAACCAGCAGGTGTTCCTTACCTCGTTGCTTCGCAAGATTAAGAGCGAGGGTGTGCTCAGCAACCCGATTCAGCTTTACTCGCTGGCCAACGCAGCCGCACGCAACATGCAGCTTTCGACCTCGCTCACCGATGTCAACACCATGATCGGCATTGCATCTGCCTTAAAGTCGGTAGACCTCGAGAAGATGACCTTCCTTCAGGTTCCATCTCATGGTGGCCTTCCAGCGCCATACTCTGGCCGAGTAATGCCTAACTACGACCAGGCGAACCTCATCTTTCAGAAGTTAGTCAACGATGAGCCAATCATCATCGACAAGGCCAACACCGGTTCTGGTGCAGTCGCACAGGGTGGCGCAACTGCAACCCCGACCGCTTCGGCAACCCCAAAGCCGGGTTCGAGTGCTGCCGCATCGGCAACACCGTCGGCCACGCCAACTCCTACCGCCCTGCCAGACTGGGCCCGTGGAACCAACGCAGCCACCACCACCTGTTCGGGCTAAGGCAACCTCCAAGCCAGCGGTTTCAACCTCGGCTTTCGGTCGCGCCAAGTTTCGACTAAACTAGACCAGTCCGAGGAGTCGTCGCATAGCCCGGTCGAGTGCGCCCGCCTGCTAAGTGGGTAGGGAGGTTAAATCTCCCTCGAGGGTTCAAATCCCTCCGACTCCGCCACGGATGTTCCAACCAGGCCTTTAGCAAGCCTGGGGTTTACAAGGTCGAGCAGACCAAGTAAACTTCTAAAGTTGCCTCGGCAATAAGGTTCCAACTAGCAATGCAAGAGATGTGCGTTTGTCCTCGCCTACCGGCTCGGCAAATCGCTCGTCGAAAAAGATCGAAAAGAACTTTTCATCTTTTTCTCCTCGCGTTTGTAGCTCAATGGATAGAGCATCTGACTACGGATCAGAAGGTTGGGGGTTCGAGTCCCTCCAAGCGCACTAAAACCCGGTTTCTTCTCACGAGAGCCGGGTTTTTTCATGCCCCGAATAATAAATCTCAGTTTGGCGTCGAGCGCAGTTCAACTGTCGCTAACAACGTAACTCTGTGCTCATCACCTGAAAGTTCCCAGGCAGACGCCAATTCATTTAGGAGTTGAGTCCCAAACCCGTTGGTGCGAGCCGAATCCAGGCTCAAAGAACCAGGGGCCGATAGCGCCATATTTACTTTGCTGTCGTCACCGAGATGAATTTCAATCGTGCAATCTTCGGCCTTCGAATGTTTTGCCGCATTGGCCACACCTTCGCGAATAATTTCAATCAGACAGGCGCTGGCAATCTCGTCTTGACTCACGTAGATGAGCGTTTGCTGCTCGGCCTTTAGAGATAACTCACATGCACCTCGCCAGGCGTCCTTGAGATTATCGAATTGTTCGCCAAAGCTAGATGGACTCACATTGTCGTTGTTATCGAGGGCTTCAATGGCTGAGATGATGTCGAGGCCAGCGTCGGTGATAGCTTCAATCGACTTTCCGTCGTCCCGAGAGAGCCTTAGTGCGGCAATAAGAACCTTTGACTGCACTTGTCCGTGCACAAGTCTCGCTAGCCGCTCCCGCTCAAACCATTCCTCTTGCTTGAGTCTCGCGACCAGTTTCTCGTTCTCGTTTCGCACTAAAGAAAGCTCGTTAAGTGCGTTAACTCTTGACGCAGTCATCCAGAGAAAACTCGTGATGATGAAACTAGTTAGAAAATGCCCAAGAATCATGGTGAGTGCAAGAGAGACGAGACGCTCATCTTCAAAGGCGAACCAGGCATAGATAACGCTTGGCATAGCCGTTGCCGAAGAGATGATCCAACCGGCGAAACCCTTTCTGTCAACTCGGCCGCGCGATAATTTTCGGAGAAACACGTGCACCAGCGAGGTAAGCAGCACCGTTGCTAACTCGAAAATTAAGCCGGGTGTGCCGAAGAACACAACGGCTGGCGACACGCTAAACAGCAGGAAAATGCCGGAGTACAGAAGTGGTGACAGCAGTTGTGAGTCGCTTACCGGAAGGCGTTCGGTTTTCGGTACCAATGTAGTTGAAGCAACGGCTGCTTGACTTTCGGGGTGGCTGTTCGAACTCAATTCCTTACTTAGTGGCCTAATTACCTGATCGACCAAATCGAGGAGCATGCCGGAGTACTGGTCCGCCTCGAAATTCGGCGTTGCTAGGTTGGAAGGCGACAAGGCGTTTAGAGCCTCGAGTAGCTGGTTGCGCACATCCTTGACATTTCTGGTCTTGACGAACTCAATGTCCTTCGAGATTTTCCTCTGACGCTCTCGAAGAGATTGATTTTCCCGTGCCAGCTCTAGTCGAAGTGCCTTTGAGCCTCGCCAACCGGTCCAAATTAGTCCTATTGCACCGATTGCGGCCGTATATGAAATGACTCCGAAAAGTGCGAGAAGCCCCAGGTACCAATTCGGCTGTCTTCGAATTGATAAGTCGACAAGAAATGGGATGGCGCTGGCTGCAAATGCTGCCGCCCCCCATACTTGGGTGTTGGTGAAAAATCTAGCTTTACCTCGGATTAGCAAGTTTGCCACGATGAAAACACTGATCGCTGAGCATCCTGTCAGGATGTCTTGCAGCCTTGGGGCTAGGCCACCTGGATATGGGTCTGCACCGCCTATCCCAGTGAGGATAGTAACAGCGGCGAAGATTGCCGGAATCATAAGGCTTTGACCCGAAGGGTCCTCGCTTACGAGCCGAAAGAATTGCCAGCGAGTAAGCAGACGTGAACCGCTTGAGTTACTGAGGTTAAATTTCGTCAACGTTTGACATTCCGCCGCTTGCCAAAAATGAGCGCACTGCGATTATGCGCGCATTAGCCCCAGCGGAGGCATCGATGCCCAATGACTCAAAGGTCCTTGAAATCAGTGCCTCTGTTGCCGATAGCGATTTAGCCCGCGCATCAGCAATTTGCTGGTTGGTTAGGCCCATTGAAATCAGTTTCAAAGCATCGAGTTGAGCGTTAGAAAGTTTCGAGGTGATGCCAGCGTCTGTTTTGTCATTCCTGAATTCCGAAACGTCGGCATCATGCAAAACAGCTTCGAGCGCCCGCAGTACAGATTCGATACTTGTTATCGAGCGCTTGTTGAGGTACGCGGCCCGGGGGCTAACCTGACGCGATTTACCCCCAGCTAATCGTGGGTCAGCAAGAACTGTCAAATAAACGACCGCGATGTCAGGTGACTGCGCCAGTAACGATTCGCCCAAATCCAAGCCATTGGGCCCGGCACCCAGGTCAATGTCCAGTAAAACCGCGTCAGGTTCGATGCGAGCGATGACTTTGCGAGCCTCGGCAACTGTTGAAGCAGTCTCGACTTTGAATCCACTACTTCGGAGACCTTCGGCCAACATTGACTGAATGAACAGCTCGTCTTCGACGATGACTACAACACGTTCAAAATCACTCACATAACTCCAATTTCTATAAAGCATAAGGAGTTAACTACTCAATCCCAATAGGCGTGAGTAGTTAACTATTTGTTTGCATTCATACCTCTTTGTTGCTTCGTAAAGTGTCAAGTTGGGGTATTCCAAAAACCCGAAATCGTGGTCTCCTGTCTAGATCTGAAATAGAGGAAAAATGCGCAAATCTAAACTGGCACTTGCACTTGGCATCGTGCTTGCAATAAGTGGGCTCGCCCCTTCTGCTCATGCCACTGCCTCGTCTGCAATGGCAACTGACAGCACTTTTAGAATGTTCAACTGTGACGGTGGTTCAGCTGCCAATGGTTTGGTTTCTATCAACCCGGCGACGCTGGAAGCCGCAAATTCCACCTCGGGCTGCGGTGGCTGGTCAGTCGAGTCGAACGCCTACAACTCAAATGACGGTTACACATACGCGACTTTGCGTAAGGTCGTTTCAAACGCCACAACTTGGAATCTGGGTCGTTTTGACCTTCAAGGCCACCTCGACACCTCTTTCCACGACGGCAGCTCTTCAAACTCAAAGAAGATGACCATCGTTGACGGAGTAACGACGACAAGCAACGTCAATAACCTTGACTTCGGGTTGGCAATCAACCCGCTTTCAGGCGCTGCCTATGCAACGAACGTGAGCACAGGAGTCTTCTATTCGGCGGATCTAAGCACCGCAACACTCACCAAGGTTTCAAATGCCTCTGTATATCGTCAGATGGCGTTCAGCCCGGATGGCAACCTCTATGCCTACGACGAAACGCACGATGCATTGGTTATTCTCGACCCAACCACGGGCTCGGCCAGCAGCACTGTGCAAGCTCATTTCAGTTACCTCTTTCCAACAGCTCAGCAGAGAATCGTAAATAACCTAAGTGAGAGCTTGTTCAGCATGTACGGCTTCGCGTTTGACAGCAGCGGAACTTTATTTATGAATCTAAAGAACGCCGACATGGGTCCGCCAGAAATATTCTGGGCGTCATCAGTCGACCAGTTTCACACTCCGACCATGGTCGTCGGCGCGAATGCGCACTACAGCCTCAATGACGGAAGTACCTACGGAATGGTTTGGAACCAGACCGACCCTTGGCCATTCTCAGGCAACCCGCTAGTTGTAACCTACGGTTTGAACAAGGTCATTTTTGATACCGCAACCAACGGTGGCGCCAGCAGTTCGACATTTAGTCGTTTCTTCCCTCCGACTATCCTGAACGCAAGCACCCCTGCGAGCACGAACTCAGACATCAGCCTGCCAACCCCTGCGGCTCGTTCGGGCTACAACTTTGATGCCTGGTATTCGGCGGCAAGTGCCGGCACCAAAATCGGAAATGCGGGAGACACCTACGTAATTCCTTCCGGCCAGGCAACAGACATAACTATGTTTGCGCGTTGGATTTCGACCACTCCGACCAGCTCACCGGTACAGCAAATCACATCGCCCCGCGTTACCTCGATTTCTGGTCCGGGTTCATCACGTGTGATCACAGGTTCTCTGCTGGCAAACATCACCAGTGCCACGGTAAATGGCGTACCGGTAAAGGTGATTTCCGCAGCGGGTAGCCAGGTAGAGATCGCTTCGCCAAACCCGGAGCTTCCAGTCGGAGAATATGAAATCGTACTTTCAGGCTCGGATGGCACCATCACCTGGCAAAACGGCTATCGCGTAAAGGCCAACCCGGTCATCTCGGCCGGCCCCGTGTCTGCTGAAATAAAGGCAACGAAGGTAATTGCCGGGTTTGCCGGAGACTCAGCTGTTCTAACCGGGTCTATCAAAAAAGCCATCAAGGATGCAGTTACCGGTGCTAGTCATGTTACCTGTGTCGGTTCATCATCAAACAAGAATGTGACAGCGGCAGACCGCCGCCTGGCGCTAAACCGTGCCAAGTTGGCTTGTGAGTTTGTGAAGAAGATGTCTCCTTCAACCAGTACTAGCATTGCAGCGCAGCCGGCTTCTGGGCTGGGCGCAGGTGCGCGAAAAGTCACTTTGACCGTTACCAAGTAGCACGTTTGATTGGAGCTGGGTCACTGCAGGTTGGTGGCCCAGCTCTTTTCTTTTTCTCGCTATAGCCAGGTGAGCAAATTACGCCGGTCATCTAGACTCAAGCCATGACTTGGAGTTTGCTGGTATCGGTTGCTGTGTTCAGTTTTGTCACCTCAGTGACGCCGGGGCCAAACAACACGTTTTTACTGTCTTCGGGTGCCAACTTCGGGCTTCGAAAGTCTGTGCCATATCTAAATGGCATCATGGCCGGGCTGGCCGGAATGATGATTGCCTTAGGTGCTGGGCTTGGAGTAGTCTTCACAACTCTTCCCGCGGTTTACCAGGTGCTCAAGTGGGTTGGCTTCGCCTACATCGTTTGGCTAGCTTTTCTCATCGTCAAGAGCACTACCAAGACTGAAACCGCCGAGGCTCAGTACATCGGTTTCGTCAAGGCAACGACATTTCAGTTTGTGAACCCTAAGGCCTGGATCGTGGTTGGTTCATTCATGGCAACTCTGGTGCCGGTAGGTTCTGGCTTCGCCGCCACCGCCATTATTTGTCTGGTGTTCTTGGTCTTTACCTATCCGGGTGCGCTTCTTTGGGCGGTTGCCGGCCAAGCGTTGAAGGGCTGGCTCAGCCACCCGTTACGCAGGCGAGTATTCAACATTGTGTCGGCAATCTTGCTCGTGCTCTCGATGATTCCGGTGCTGTTCCTGCACTAGGGTCCTCAATGCCTAAACAAGAAATAGTCCTCACCTCTAGAAGCTTTTTATAGGCCGTGCTAGCCTGAAACAACGCGTTTTTTGTCGATTTTAGGTGGTTCAGTCATGCGAAGAATTTTCGCGCTTGCCACCGCACTCGCAATCTTGATAACTGGGTTAACCGCTCTGCCTTCTTGGGCCAGTGCCCCGGTAAACGGAACCTATGACTGCAACACCGGACTCATCCAAAATTCACCGTCCGACCCGAGCTACACGATTCTAAATGGTGCGGTTTCAGGCGGGGCCGGTTGCACGGGGATTGTTGCAATCGCACCCGGCGCCCTTTCGATTGATGCTTGGGCTTTCACTGACGCCGGTGACGTTACTCAGCTGAACATCCCAGCCAGCGTGACATCAATCAGCACCTCGGCATTTGGGCTAAACAGCCACCTTGCGACCATCAATTTTGATGGAAACATTCCGGCTGGTTGGCCTTGGTCAGGTCCCGCTGGTGTGCGGGTCTCTGGCAAGGTCGACTGCGGAACTACGGGGTACTTTGTCATTTCTGACAACACAGTTGTAGGCCGAAGGGACTGCACGGGCTCCGTGGTTATCCCTGAAGGAGTCACCGCGATTGGCGGTGAAGCCTTTGACGCTGCGGGAGGCTATGGCGGTGGAGTTGGTCGCGAAAACCCGTTTGGCAGCACAATAGGCACAAACATCACATCTTTGACCATCCCAAACACGGTGACGTCAATCGGTTGGTTTGCGTTCAGAGAGACACACGCCAGCTCGATCGTCATCCCTGACAGCGTCACCTCAATCGGCATTTACGCCTTCGCAAGTTCCACCGCCACCTCATTAACTATTGGCAATGGACTTTCTACAATCTCGGGTGGCGTATTCCTGGGCATGAATAACCTGACCTCTCTAACGCTCGGAAGCGGCGTAAGGACCATTGAAGGCGAAGCTTTTCGTTACGACCGAAGTCTTACTTCGGTAACCATCCCAGACACGGTCGAATCAATAGGGATAAACGCCTTCAGCGATTCGGGGTACCCTTTTGCCGCCAACTACTGCGGAAACGCCAATCTGGCAGGCACTGGTCTCCCAAACCCGTCGTCGAATGCGTCAAGTTGTGTGCCGGCGCCGCCTAGAGATTTGACGGCAATTCCAGGCAATGGATCGGCAAGACTACTCTTTACTCCGGGGGCGTCTGGTGCTTCGGCGATTACGAATTACAAATACTCCTTGGATGGAGTAAATTACACACTCCTTTCACCGGCAGTTACTTCTTCGCCGGTCACAATCTCTGGTCTTACTAACGGCACCGCTTATCGTGTCTACTTGAAAGCCGTTAGCGCTTCTGGAGACAGTGCTCCTGTAAGTGCACAGGTTTTCCCTCGCTTGACTGGCCAGGTTTCCGTTCCGGCTGATGGTACTTACAACTGCAACACCGGAGCCCCAACGAGTTCGACGCCAAACTACACGATCACCAGTGGTTCCGTTCATGACGGGTACGCCTGTGTGGGTGCGGTCGTTGTTGCTAATGGAGCAACCTCGCTCGGGTACTGGGCCTTCGGCTATGCACCATCAGTAACCTCGGTGTACATTCCGGAGACCGTAACCTCGATTCTCGATTACTCCTTTGCAAACGATGACAGTCTGTTTGCGATTAACGTGGCTGACGATAATGCAAATTATTTGTCTATTGCGGGCGTTCTTTACAACAAGGATCGAACTACTCTGATTCGCTATCCGCAAGCGAGACGGAGTGCTTCATATGCCATTCCTTCCGGAGTCACGCGAATCGAAGACTTCGCCTTCCACAAGGCAGCATCATTGACCTCTGTGACGATGCCTTCGGGCCTAACATACATTGGAAATCGATCTTTTCAGGAGACAGGCCTGACATCGGTCAGTATCCCAGAGGGAGTCACCTCGATTGGATTAGCCGCATTCGAAAAGGCCTATTTCTTGACCTCGGCAAGCCTTCCCAACAGCTTGACTAGTTTTGGTGAAGCCGTATTCCGCGAAAACATTTCATTGGCTTCTGTCAATATTCCAAACTCGATCACCGTTATCCCAAACTATGCGTTCTATTACGACACAGCACTGACGGCGATTACTCTTCCCGGTGGCGTTACATCTATTGGAGACCTTGCTTTTGCTTCAGCAACTTCGCTGGCGTCTATAAATTTCCCGGTCGGACTTCGAACGATTGGCGTTGCAGCTTTTTCTGGCACAGCCATCACCTCGGTCGTTCTTCCAGAGGGTTTTACAACAATCGGAAGTAACGCTTTTCAGTGGGACTCTGGGATAACAACGGTGACACTACCTTCCACCCTCCGATCCATCGGTGAGGCGGCTTTTTATGGGGTATCGAATCTGACTCAGGTCACAATTCCAGATGGGGTTGAAGACATCGGCAGCGTCTCATTCCATCTCACGGGTTCCCCGTTCACGCTCTACTACTGCGGTAATGCTAGCCTTTCGGGCACTGGCCTACCGACTCAAGCTGCAAATGCTTCATCATGCCGCCCAGCTCCACCGACACAGGTGACTGCAACCGCCGGCGTCGGTTCCGCTACTATCGCCTTCACACCCGGAATAGCCGGCGGGTCGGCAATCACCGGTTATAAGTATTCGCTCGATGGCACTAACTATTCAGCATTCTCGCCGGCCCTAACCTCTGCGTCAGGCACGCTTACCGGCCTGACTAATGGAACCACATACAACGTCTATTTGAAGGCAGTCAGTGCCCTGGGTGAGAGCGTCGCCTCTGCGCGGGTAAGCGTCACCCCGATAGCGAGCGCATACTCAAACGCATCCATTGCCGGAGTAGCGGCGCCGGTCTACGGTGCCACACCTGTGAGATCTGGTATCTCTGGCACCGGTTATACGGGCACCGTTTCTTGGTCGGGTAGCCCGACGACTTTTGCTGGTGCCACTTCTTACACTGCCACTATTACTTTGACTCCGGTTTCGGGTTACACGTTCACTGGTGTTGCGGCTAACTTCTTCACGGTTGCTGGTGCTACTTCGGTTTCGAACCCGGCTGGCTCGGGACTTATCACCGCTGTTTTCCCGGCGACCGATTCGGCGGCTTATTCTGATGCGACTATTTCTGGTGTTACGGCTCCGGTGCTAGGTGCTACACCGGTTACTTCTGGCATTTCGGGTAACGGTTACACGGGTACCGTTTCTTGGTCGGGTAACCCGACGACTTTTGCTGGTGCTACTTCTTACACTGCGACTATTACGTTGACTCCGGATTCGGGTTACACGTTCACTGGTGTCGCGGCTAACTACTTTTCGGTTGCCGGCGCTACATCGGTTTCGAACTCGGCGAACTCAGGTTTGATCACTGCGGTGTTCCCGGTAACCGATAGCCGAGCCTACGTGAGCGCATCGATCTTGGGTGTCACCCGTCCAGTCTCCGGAGATTCGCCGGTGACGGCGGTGACCAGCACGAGTACTTACACAGGTACTGTTTCATGGTCGGGGTCACCGGCCACCTTTGGGCCTGGGACTTCTTATACTGCGACCATTACTCTCACCCCACGTTCGGGGTATACCTTCGCTGGAGTGACCGCAAACTACTTCACCTTAGCTGGGGCCACTTCAGTTTCGAATGATGCGAACTCAGGTGTCATCACAGCGGTATTCCCAGCGACCGGCGATGTGCCTGGTGCGCCGACCAACGCTGTTGCGACACGAACAGGTTCGACTACTGCAACCGTGACGTTTGTTCCACCAGCATCTGACGGGGGCTCCGCGATCACGGGCTACTCGATCACCGCTTACGGCGACACTATGGCTACGGTAACTACCTCGGCGAACAATCACAGTGCGAGTTTCACAGGCCTCTTAGCCACCTCGGATTATTCATTCTTAGTCACTGCCATAAATTCAGCGGGAATATCGGTTGGCGCATGGTCGAATCTAATTCCACCCGCGGCATATGACCCGGGCACCGGAACGGGCTCAGTTTCTTGTGTTGCTGATGGTCAAACAGCCGGTGCTGGATACTTCATGATTGACAGCAACGTGGTGATCTACGCCACCGAAGATTGCCAGGGTGCAGTTGTGATTCCAACTGGGGTTACTGAAATAGCACCTCACGTATTTGAGGGCGCTGGCGGGATCACCTCTGTCACGATCCCCGGAAGCGTGCTCACAATCGGCGTTCAGGCATTTTCAGCTCTCGATCAGGTAACCACGCTCAACATCGCCGCAGGTGTCACGACGATTGGCGAAGAGGCTTTCAGCGGTCTTTCTAGCCTTACGACGTTGGTCATTCCAAACAGCGTAACGACCTTGGGCGAAGGGGCATTCGAGGGGTTATCGCACCTCACCTCACTCAGAATCGGCACCGGAATAACTGCGATACCTAACTTTGCTTTTATGGGTCTGACCCTTCTCGCGGAGTTAGCCATTCCTGACTCAGTTACCACTATCGGGTTGGCTTCCTTCTACCAGGCTGAACACTTGACTGAAGTGGTTATTCCAGAGAATGTTACGGCCATTGGAGTCGCCGCCTTCGGCGCTTCTCCAAGCATTACCTGGGTGTCAATCCCTGCGGGCGTTACGTCCTTGGGTGATTACGCCTTTGGCGGAGCTGCTGCGCTTGAGAGTGTTTACTTCTTCGGTAATGCACCAACCGTCGCAGTCGGTGATGTTCCGTTCGAAAGTGTTCTCTCTGGTGCTGAGGCTGTCGTGACTCAAGATGCAACCGACTTCACCGAGCCAACCTGGCAGGGCTTGAATGTCCGCAGAGTTGCCAATGTGCAGCACCCAGTTGTCAATCACCAACAGCAACAGCAGGACAACAACCAGCAACAACAGCAGAGCTTACCTGTCGCCGCAAACCAGGCTCCGCTGCCTAAGGTCGAATCGCGTGAGCGACAGAGGGTCTCAACTAATGGTCAAACATTGACGCTCGAAGGCTCAAATCTTGACGGCGTTCGAACAATTACGATCAACGGCAAGGAAGCCAAGATCAATAAGAAGAGCTCGGGCGAGCTCGTAATTCAGGTTCCGGCTGGCATTGTTGGGTTCCCTGAAGTTGTCATCACTAGCGCTGCTGGCGTTGTCACCATTCAGGGGCTCATCCAGGTTGTCGCGCCCTATGCCGACAAGCGCACAGCCAAGGTCACTGTCGTCAAAAATGGTCAGCTCAGCAGCGCATCCTTGGCGGCCTTGAAGAAGTCTTATAAGTCAGCCCAGCCGGCAAACGTAATTTCGTGTTCGGCAACCGTAGCGAGCAATGCATCAAGCAAGGATGTCGCGCTAGCGCGCAAGAGCGCCAAGGGAGCCTGCCAGACGATGGTGGAGTTCTCGAGCTACATCAATACCGTGAGCGTGCAGGTTAACAAGACGGGCCGTGCGGGGTCAAAGCTCACCCTAGCTGTTACCTTCGACCGCACCCTTACCGGAAAATAGCGCCCACGCGTAAGCAGCCGAAAAGGCAAAGCCAACCGCGGCGTAAGAGACTGCGAACCAGTTCAACGGCACTGGCAATAGCAAGGTCAAAACGCCTAAGCCAAAAGCGCTAACGAGCATAACTCGAGCCGAAAACATCACTGATGAATCGCTGCCTCGGCTAGAAACCGAGAACATGTTGCCGGCAAGAGCAACCAGGGTGATGCCAATCATTCGCATAGCCCATTCAAGTTCGGGGGATGTCACTAGGCCAAGCATGGCGTTGAAGGTAGCTGGCAAAAATAGCAGGGCCAGTGCACTGAGCCCGAAGACGGTTGAACCGGTGCGCAGAATGAAACGAATTCGAGCTGATGTATTTCGGTCTTGCATGTGTTCCTCTCCGATGCAACTATGGCAGCCAGCAAGGGTTATCCGCGGATATTTGTCCAAATATCTAGGAATTTATACACATTTGAAGTAACTTGTACATATTCAGATGTCCGGTCTAATGTGCGTTTAGCCGAGCAGATATTTAATGTCCGTTCCCTTTGCAATGCAGACCCTGGAGGTGCAGCTTGGTTACACCCTCGACGCTGCGAGTCTCGCATGGGCTGCGAAAGCTTGCAACATGGGCAGCGTTTCTTGCTATTGCAATTGCGCCCCAGACTCTTCAACCTTCATCGGCATCGGCAACAACTGCCACGATTTCGGATGTAACTAACAACTGCCAGGTGCCAGTTACGAGCTCAACGATCACTGTTGATGCTGTCTCGACATCGATTTCGCTTGTTGGGTCTCGATGCATAGTTAAGTTTTTAGCTGTTGGCTCATACACAATCACAATGCCAGGTGGCGTTGCATCTCTTGACTATTTGGTGGTCGGCGGCGGCGGCGGCGGCGGTTCGGGTGGTGGCGGTGCCGGTGGTGTTCTTCAAGGTACGAACTATGCGGTCACTGCTGGTAACACCTATACGGTGTCAGTTGGCGCGGGTGGCTCGGGGGGTCGCGGTGGTGCCAACAGCGGCGCTGTGCCTCACTCGACAAATGGTGATCAATCGGTTTTTGCTACCGTAACCGCTCTCGGCGGTGGTGCCGGTGGTGAAGGAAACCACAACCCAGACCACGCGGGCAATGGAGCTAGCGGTGGTGGCTCGCGATTCGACTGTACGAACATTACCTGTATCGGAACCGGAACAGTCGGCCAAGGAACTAACGGTGCTGCCAGCACCCATGGCGGCTACGGTGGTGGTGCCGGTGGTGGTGGCGCTGGCGGCGCCGGTGGAAACACAATTTTGTACCACATCGGCGGTAAGGGTGGCGATGGCGTTCAAAGCTCCATCACAGGAACTTCAACCTACTACGGTGGTGGTGGCGGTGGTGGAATCAACTCCAACGACAACCAATATTGTGGGTTAAACGCCCCGGGCACCTCAGACTCTAACTATTACTGCAACCAAGGAAACCCGGTTACAACCGGTGGTGGCGCCGGTGGGCTTGGTGGTGGAGGCCGCGGAAGCTCTTGGGGTTATACGGGCGGCACTCAGGGCGATACATCTATTGGTGGAAAAGCCAATGGAACGGCTGGTGCTGCAAATACCGGCGGTGGTGGTGGTGGAACCGACCCCGAAGACGCATACGCCTATGCTGGCGGTTCGGGAATAGTAGTTATTAGCTACGTTTCGCCGGCCAATTTCAGAGCCGTAACGTTTAATGCAAACAATGGTTCCGGTTCAACCTCAACCCAGTGGGTCCAGAGCGGCGTCGCAACCCCATTGCAGACCAACCCATACACCTATACCGGTTATGTGTTTCAAGGTTGGAACACGTCAGCAGATGGAAGCGGCACAGCCTATACAAACCTGGCTAACCTAACTACAACCACGGCGATAAGTTTGTACGCTCAGTGGCGAGCGGGTGTCACGCACACTGTTACATTCGACTCCAACGGAGGAACCGGCACACTTGCAGCACAGGTAGCGGGCCAGGCAACCAACCTGAACGCCAATGTATTCTCCAGAACTGGATATACATTTGCAGGTTGGAACACAGCCGCGAACGGTTCGGGGTACAGCTACCTAGATCAAACGGTTTACAGTTTCGCAACCGACGCGACACTGTATGCCCAATGGGCAATAATCATCGTGCCGCACTCAGTCAGCTTCTATGGCAATGGCGCAACAAGTGGCACTACAAGTTCTCAGACAGCCAGCTCGACCCAAGCACTTACGCTAAATGGATTTTCGAGAACTGGGTATAACTTCTTGGGTTGGAATACCAACAACACTGCAGGAACCGCAAGTTACATGGATGGTCAGAACTATGCGTTCAGCGCTGACCTGTCTCTGTATGCAATTTGGGTTGCCCAAGCTCCAAACGTCATTACGTTCAATGGAAACGGATCGACGTCGGGCTCGATGGCAACCGAAACTGCAAGTTCGAGCACGGTTCTAAATTCGAACGCGTTCGTTCGCACCGGCTACACATTTCTTTACTGGAACACGGCAGCTAACGGTTCTGGGGTTAACTACCAAAGTTCCTACACATATAGCTTTGCTCAATCGATTACTTTGTACGCTATCTGGGGTCAGAACTTCACCATTTCTTATGACGGAAACGCAAGCACTGGTGGCTCGGCGCCAGATTCTCAGTCTTCCTACGTGGGTGGATCAGCTCTAACTTTGAAAAGTAACACCGGTAACCTTACGAAGACTGGTTATCTGCTTTCAGGTTGGAATACGGCAGCTAATGGTTCTGGTACCGCTTATGCGATTGGCCAAACCAATGTCACTTTGAGTGCCGGCGTCACGCTCTATGCCCAGTGGTTGGGTGCCACCTACGTTGTGCTTTATACCGGAAACGGAAGCACCTCTGGCAGTACTCCTTCGAGTCAGACATACACGTATGGTTCAGCGGGAATTACCCTTCGTTTGAACACCGGTACCTTGGCTAAAGCGGGTTACGCCTTCGCCGGCTGGAACACTTCGCCGGATGGTCTAGGCACCAGCTATGTTGTCGGAGCCACAAACGTGACCTTCACCCAAGACACGGTGCTTTTCGCTCAGTGGACTCCAAACCAGGTCACAATCACCTATGTTTACAGCGGCTCGGATGGTGGTGACGCAACGGCCAGTGCCATTTTCGCAACTGGAGGGCCGGGTCTCGTATTGCCTTCGCCAAGTAAAACTGGATATACGTTTGCTGGTTGGTATTCTGACGCCGGGCTTTCCACTTTGATTGGTTCGGCTGGAGCTTCTTACTCTCCGAGCACCGCTTCACCGACTCTCAGTCTCTATGCGAAGTGGACTGCGAAGACTTATTCCGTGACGTATTCATATAACGGCGCTGATGGTGGCCAGGGCACTGTTTCTGACAGTTTTACTACTGCTGGTTCTGCGATTACTTTGCCTACGCCGGCTAGAACTGGTTACACGTTCGCTGGTTGGTATTCAGATAGTGGTTTCACTAGTTCCATTGGTGCCGCGGGTGATTCCTTTGCTCCTTCAACTATTGCTACTGCGATCACTGCCTATGCGAAGTGGTCTGCGAAGACTTATTCGGTGACTTATTCATATAACGGCGCTGATGGTGGTAACTCGGATGTGTCGGCTTCGTTCACTACTGCTGGTTCTGCGATTACTTTGCCTACGCCGGCTAGAACTGGTTACACGTTTGCTGGTTGGTATTCTGACGCCGGGTTTACCACTTTGATTGGTTCGGCTGGGGCTTCTTATTCGCCGAGCACTCTTTCGGTGACTCTTGAAGCGTTTGCGAAGTGGACTGCAAAGACTTATTCCGTGACGTATTCATATAACGGTGCCGATGGTGGTAACTCGGATGTGTCGGCTTCGTTCACTACTGCTGGTTCTGCGATTACTCTGCCTACGCCGACTAGAACTGGTTACACGTTCGCTGGTTGGTATTCAGATAGTGGTTTCACTAGTTCCATTGGTGCCGCGGGTGATTCCTTTGCTCCTTCAACTATTGCTACTGCGATCACTGCCTATGCGAAGTGGACTGCAAAGACTTATTCCGTGACGTATTCATATAACGGTGCCGATGGTGGCCAGGGCACTGTTTCTGACAGTTTTACTACTGCTGGTTCTGCGATTACTTTGCCTACGCCGGCTAGAACTGGTTACACGTTCGATGGTTGGTATTCAGACGCCGGGTTTACCACTTTGATTGGTTCAGCGGGCGCTTCTTATTCGCCGAGCACTCTTTCGGTGACTCTTGAAGCTTTTGCCAAGTGGACTGCGGGAACGTACCAGGTTATCTATAACTACGAAGGTGCCGATGGAGGAAACTCGGCTACCTCGGCAAGTTTCACCACCGGTGGATCGGCCATCGCTCTGCCGACGCCAACAAGGACCCACTTCCATTTCGATGGTTGGTTTGATGCCCTAAACGGCGGATCTTTGGTTGGAGCTGGCGGTTCACGGCTTTCGCCAACGTCAGATAGAAACATCTTTGCTCACTGGACTCAAGATTCCCTTTTTGGCATTGGATCAAGCAGCAAAATTGGTTCATTGACACTGACGAACGGTTTGGGAACGCAGTACACAGCCACGGGCAGTAGCAATAGCGTGAACATCAACCTCCCAAGCGGCTCACTACCCGACGGCACAATCCTGGACGTGTATCTTCTTAACGACCCATCGAGTGCACAGTCAATAATTGCCGGCTCGAACAACTTCATCGTCAGCCTCGTAGTATCTTGGCTTGCTCTAGATGGCACGGTGCCGACAACAAGCGCTGGTAAACCTGTAGTTGTAACTATTTCTAATCCTTCGATTAAGGCCGGGGCGTCAATCTATAGATTGGTCGGTGGAGTTGCCGAGTTTGTCGGAATTGCGACCCAGGATGGCGTTGCCGAGGTGTCGCTCACAGACGACCCTGAGTTGGTAATCGCTGCAACGGTACCTTCTTCGCCATTGACAGCAGAAGCCAGACTCTCTGGAACCACAGCGACAGTTTCTTGGGTGGCGCCTTTTAGCAGCGGTGGTGCAGATATAAGCTCATATTTGGTTACCTCAAGCACCGGTACTACCTGCACCTCACAAACGCTAAGTTGCGAATTTAGTGGTCTAACCTACGGGGTTACGCAAACATTCACCGTGCAGGCTTTGAATGCCGTTGGCGTTAGCCTAGCCTGCAGCTCTACTTCGCCTGTGACAGCACTAGCACCACAGGTCTCATCTGGTGGCGGTAGCGGTGGATTGGTCAACATTCCAAACGTAATCCCGAAAATCGCGCCTGACCCAGCCACTTGGCTTGCCCCGACTGTCAGCCAGCAGGCGCTTTCTGGTCAAAATGTAATAGTTACTGAAAGTGGCGTAACACCAACAAGCGTGACTTCAAATCCGCAAAAAACAGGCTTGATTGCCACGGCTGGACCTTGGTCGATCGCATTGAACCTAAATCGCGGCACAAGTTCTGCACCTGCGATTATTGACTCAAAACTCCAGCTGTTTGCGGGAGAGTCTGTTTCAATTTCTGGCACCGGGCTGCTTCCCGCTAACACGGTGAAGATCTGGCTTTATTCGACACCTAAATTGATTGGCACAATCACTTCGAACGCAGATGGCTCTTTTGCCTCAACATTTGTCATTCCGGTCGGGCTTGAACTGGGAAATCACACGCTTGTATTCCAGAGCGTTGGGGCAGATTTGAAGGTCCAGAACGAGCAATTCCCGGTCACGGTGCAGAGTCAAGTATTGAAAAAATACAGTCTGGCGTTCACGAAATCTAAAGCTCAACTCAGCAAATCATCGCTTACTAGACTGGCAAATTTCAGCAGGTCGCTGATTGGTTTGACCGCGATTCTAGTGAAAGTCGTTTGCTACAGTGACTCTTCAACCTCTCGCGTCGCCAGCGCCAAGCTATGTTCTGCGCGGCTTGCAAAAATCAAGTCAAGTTTCAAAGCTCACAAAGTTGAAGCTTCGTTTATTAGACCGGTAACTCTCAGAGTAAAGAAGTCGAGCTACCTCAATCAGGTGCGACTTTCTGTGAATGCCGTCGGTCACTAAAGCAAAAATTTCACCTCAGTATTAGCGATTCGCCCCAGGCGAAGTATTGCGAGCGTTAGCCGGAATCGATTGAAAGATGCAAAACTAGGCATATGTTGAATCGACGTCGCAGCAACGCCATCCTCTTCTTCGCACTCTCTGGAGTCGGGCTAATCACAGCCTGGTACTTCAACTCCTTGGCGGTTTTACGAGGTGAGAACTACATCGCCGATGGCTTCACCAGCAACGTCGACTGGGTGTATTCGCTCGACCTGCTAATCGGTGGCACGGCTGGGATGGCGTTCATCGTTGTCGAGAGCCGTCGCCTAAAGATGCGTTTCTGGTGGCTTTACATCGCCGCCGCATTCGTCACGGCCTTCGCCTTCGTCTTCCCTTTGTTCCTCGGCTTCCGCGAGCTTCGTTTAGGCAAGCGCGAACTGGCTGACGGCAAGCTCAAGCGCTACGTGTTTGATGACCACAGTGTGATCGCCTGGATTCCGAGCGATGTCAGCGCAACCACACCGGTTCTTGTCATGAACGACGGGCACAATGTTTTTGACCCAAAGACGTCAACCTTTGGTGCTACCTGGGGCGTGCTTGAGGCTTTGCAAGAACGCCCAGTTGGTGGCCCAAGAATCTCCGCAGCAAAGAAGCCGCTCATCATTGGTGTGACTTACAAGAACAACGATGGCAAGATCCGCGGAATCGAATACGCACCAACCGACATCGTGGCGGCACATCCTGAAATCTTGAAGAATTTTCCGGACGACTGGAACCACGAGGGTGCGTCGGGAAATGATTATCACGAGCTAATTGCCCGCAAGATTCTGCCAACGATCGCTGCTGAGTTTGGTGTCGAGTTGACCCGTGAGCGCACGGCGATTGGCGGCTCGAGCATGGGTTCGCTCACCTCGATGTATGCGATGTCGAAGTATCCAGAGGTTTATGGAACAGCGCTTGGCTACTCAACACACTGGCCGATTGGAGGTGACCTTTTGGTTGATGAAATAACCAGGATGTTGCCAGCGCCGGGCAAGCACCGCATCTGGTCTGATGGTGGCACCATCGAGTTAGACGCGGCTTACGCCCCGTTTCAGGAGCGCTTTCGCGAAGTCATGGCCGCCAAGGGTTACCGGCTCGGCGACGACTTCATTGAAACCAGTTACCCACAAACCGGTCATAACGAACTTTGGTGGGCCGGACGCGTGGAGCACCCCATCAACTGGTGGCTGGCTGGAATCTAGCCCAAGTATGGGCGCAGCTCGACCTTGCGCCACGCCAAAAAGACTCGATGCTTGCTTAATACATACCGAGTATGTATTAATTAACGCATGTCGATAAAAAACGGATTGCTCGCGATCCTTAGCTTGGGCGATTGCCATGGTTATCAGCTCAAACACGAGCTAATCAGTCGCACGGGTTCGGTTCTCGATGTGAACATCGGGCAAATTTACAGCACCCTCTCGCGTCTCGAGCGCGACGGGTTTGTTAGGCAACTGCCGACGGCCTCATCCAAGGATGGCCAGCAACTCTTCGCCATCACGGAGGCTGGACGCGCTGAAGCCCAGGCTTGGCTACTCGAGCCGATGGTCGATGAGCGCGATGTGCGCAATGACTTAGCCACCAAGCTTGCACTCGCCGTTACGCTGCCATCAGTCGATGTCGCGCGAATCGTAAAAACGCAACGCGCTAGAGACATCCAAAAGCTCCAGGGGCTAACCGTCGATAAGCGTGGCGTTGAACCACAGAATCCGGCTCAAGTGGCCGCGGTCCTCATGAACGATCGAGCAATCTTCAATCTCGAGGCCGAGCTGCGCTGGCTCGACCACATCGAAACAATCTTGGGTGAAACAAAGGCGAGAGGGCTCGACACGGCTCTCGACCTGCAGGCCTATGCAGCCAAACGGGGGCGGCCAACCAAATCAAACGACAAGAAAACTGGGGAATCAAATGACTAAGTCGACTCTTATTTTGGCATCGGGTTTGACCCGTACTTTCGGCTCTGGCGACAATGTCGTCAAAGCCTTGCACGACGTCTCGCTTAAGGTTTCTGCCGGCGAACTGGTTGCCATTATGGGGACATCTGGCTCGGGCAAGTCGACGTTGCTTGCCGCGCTGGGAGGGCTCGATGCCATTGACGGTGGTTTTGTCGAGATTGACGGCCAGATGCTTGCCAACCTCAAGGGGTATGAGGCAGCGGCGCTTCGACGTCAAAGTCTTGGGTTCGTTTTTCAAGATTTGAACCTCGTTGCGTCATTGACCGTCCGTGAAAATATCGCTCTGCCACTGGAACTCGATGGCATGGCCCCCAGGGATGTTGCGGCTCTGGTGACCTCGGCCCTCGAAGAGATGTCACTGAGTGAAATTGCTCATCGCTACCCAGATCAGGTGTCAGGTGGTCAGCGTCAAAAGGCGGCAGTTGCGCGTAGCTTTATCGGAAACCGAAAGATCCTATTAGCAGACGAGCCAACCGGTGCGTTGGATTCAAGAAGCTCAGAGGAAGTCATCCGGCTGATTCGCTCAAAGATCGACCAAGGCTTGGCCGGCGTGCTAGTTACCCATGATGCCAAAATCGCCGCTTGGGCCGACCGAATACTGATCATGCGAGACGGTGAAATCGTTGAAGAAATCGATTCGCAGTCTTCTAACGGAGCAAGCTAATGACCGGTTTTAATGCAACGCTCAAAACAGCAACAAAACTCGCTTGGCGAAACCTCAAGCGCACCAAGGTGCAGAGCATCCTGGTCATTTCGCTCACGATTATTCCGTTTGCGATTGCTACCTACGTCTCGGTGCAGAGCCAAAGTGGTCAGGCAACGCCATCCGAGAAGATCGCCTATCAGCTGGGCAATGCGAAGAACTTGGTGCAGCCTCAGGGCTCACCTGGAGTCGATTGGTATCAGAACCCAGATTCGATTGACATCAACTGGATGCCCAAGGGTGGGCTGGGCGATACTTCCTTGACGCCGAAAGATACCGGTGTTCGAACCGACCCGTTTACCGTCATCAACACCACGGATGCCTTGGTTCTACACAGCCTAGAAACTACTTGGAAAACCAGAAATGGCGTCGGCGCGATTCTCTCGGTCGAGGGGGAGTACTGGTCACCCAAGTTTGGCAACGACAAGTTTGCGAAGGTCTTGAGTGGAACCACTCCGCAGGCTGATAACGAGGCGATGCTCTCATCGACCGCCCTGCGTCGGTTTGGAGTCAACGTTGGCGATAAAATCACTCGATTGTCTGACGACGGATTCTCTAGTGGCACCTATGTTGCATCTTTCAAGGTGGTTGGCGTGCTTCAGACGGCACAGTATCCAAACCAGGATGTCGTTTATGCTCCAAAGCTTTTTGGCAAGGAAAGTGCTGAACGGGGAATACACCTTTACTACTTCTTTGATGGGCAGCCGCTAGGTTGGCACCGAGTCCTTGAGTTGAACAAGCTCGGGCTGGGTGTGCTTTCTAGGAGCGTTTTGCAAAACCCGCCGGCATTTCTAGACCAGCCGTTGCTCACCATCAATCAACCAAACCGAACCGAAGAAGAGCTTGCAAACGGAGTTGCAGGTGGGGGCTTTTGGCGAATCGCCTGGATTGCCTTCATCGCATACTACGCACTCATGGTTTTGGTGCCAATCGCCGTCATCGTCAGTGCCTCGTTTCTATTCGGTGCCAGGCGTCAAACTCACACTATGGCTTTGTTGAGCTCTGTTGGTGCGACCAAGCGCACTATCCGGGCGGTCACCATGGTCAGCGCGTTTTTGCTGACCATGGTCGGATCGCTCATCGGCATGGCCATTGGCATCGCTGCGGCAGCCATAATCCTGCCTCTAAAAATGAGTAGTTGGCACACCTTCGCCGGACTGCATATCGACTGGGCTTGGCTCGCCATCTTCACCTTATTGGCGATGGTGCTGTCCTTCATGGTCGGGGTAGTCCCGGCAAGGCAGTCAACCAAGATTAACGTCCTTTCGGTTTTACGCGGCACCAACCTGCCAACGCGTTTGCGGATTAGAACCGGATTCGCCAGCCTCTTGATGCTGACCCTTTCAAGTGCCTTTATCATCGCCGCAACTATCTGGCAGCGCGCTCAGTATGCCCAGAAAAACAGCATCCACCAAGACGTGGTGCAGTGGATCTCGGTCGGAATTTCACTTTCGCAAATCATTTTGATGCTTAGTTTTGTCGTGGGCAGCGGCTGGATCATCCGGGGGGTGAGTGCGGCACTTATTGGTCTGTCGAGAGTGTTCAAGAGTTTCACCCTAGGATTCGCGGGAAGAGACTTGATTCTCAGTCGTCGTCGCTTCAGCCCATTGGTGTCGTCAATGGCCGTAGTCGCATTTATTGCCACTGCACTCATCACGACCATGAACGCTAGCTCCATGCTTCAGGTAAGCATGTCGCAGTCACAAGCGCTCAGCAACCAGGTGTTCTTCGATGCCAACCAAGAGGTTACGCAATATTCGAACACCGACAGCGGAATGAGTCTTGGGTTAGGCGAGATTAAACGAACCTCGGCTCAGATCGAGGGAATGCGACTCGAACTGGCTTCGACTTCGAACACAATCGTTGCTAGTGCCGTTTTGCGAAAGACAGCCGACCCTTGGTCTCAGTCATCGCAAGCCGACACTGAGCCAATCTCGATGGCGCACCTAGACCTCAACCAATATTGCGGCTCATACAGCGCTAACGCTTCGGTTGTGGTCGACAGTAGTGGAATCACTGACTTCGCCACTCGAGAATGTGAAAATGACCCGGCCGAAGCGACCAGGTTTGTTATCGGCGACGTTGCCGGTCTCCGGTTGATGTCTGGTGGTGCGGTCAACCCCGAAGCTGAGAAGGTTCTGACCGAAGGCGGCTTCGTTGCCTTTGATTCGCTCTATTCAAAGAACGGTTCGATTGCCATCGACCGGGTGAAGCGAAGCGAGTTATTTTCAACCACGGATAACAGCGGCAAATTCACCCCACCAACAGTGATTAGTAGCAAGACGATCAAATCGATCATGAACCCTTCGATCAAGGGCCACTTCTTTGCCTTTGCCGGGATGATGAATGACGAAACCGCATTCAAGCTAGGCATTCCGTCTAGCGCGAGCTTGATTGTGCTCAACACCAATGCTCGAGTCACTAGCGATTTAGCCGATCGCTGGATGCAGGCGGGTTTCTCGCCGACCTACGACCAGATAAATGGGATTAGCCCCGAAGATCTGCTCTTCTGGGGAAACCTCATTGTTCTCGGTCTTGTGCTGCTCATTTCAGGTTTAGCCGTTGGGTTGACTCAACTAGAAGCGCGAAACGATCAACGAACCCTTTCGAGACTCGGCGCTCCGCGCCGATTCTTGGGCGTGACGACAGCCGTGCAAATGTTCTTGCTGCTGGCGGTTTCTTCAGGGCTCGGAGCTATGGGCGGCGAGCTGATGTCACGCAATATCTATCAAGGTATTGGTGGAGGCGCTGCGCAATCACCGTGGCAGTACTACCTGTTACTAATCGTTGGTGCACCGCTCATCGCGTCGTTGCTGGCGTTGCTGGCAGCTCCGAGAAAACCAGAGCGCCGAGCGAAAGTGTCGATCGAATAACTAGCCCAAGTATGTGCGCAGCTCGACCCTGCGGTTGCAGGCCTTTGATTTATCAACAACCCGCCAGTCTTGATTGACTGGACTAACTTAGTCCACCTATCCTTGCAACATGGTAAAAATCGTAAACATCCACGCTGCTAAGACGCACTTCTCCAAGCTCGTCGAAGAGGTTGAGGCGGGCGGCGAAGTTACAGTTGCCCGTTCAGGCAAGCCGGTAATGCGTCTCGTGAAATACGTAGAAGAGCCGACAGAGCGCCAATTCGGCTTCGCTCAGGGTTTGATTAGCGACCTAACCGCGGATGAGTGGAATGCTTTAGACGCTTCATTCAACGCGCTTTTTGAAAGCAACTAATGGTGGCTTCCAAGCTTCTACTCGACACCCATGTTGCGCTTTGGGTCGCAGGGAGCCCAAGTCGCCTTGGGCGTGAGGCAATCGCGATGATTCGCTCGGCAACTGAGGTCGCCATTTCCAGCATCTCAATTGCCGAAATAAACATGAAGGCGATGACGGGTAACCTCAAGAAACCCGATGACCTAGTTCGTAGGTTCGAATCAGCACGATACGAGATTGCAGGCTTTTCAGCCGAAGCCGCAACCGAGATTGAACGCTTTGGTTCACTGGCAAAGCACGATCCATTCGATCGATTGCTTCTTGCGCAGGCATCTGTAGGCGGATACAAGTTGTTGACAGCTGATGCGAAATTGCTGGACCAGGGCTTTGATTTCGTTATTGATGCCGAGATTTAGTTAGCCTAGGTAAGGTCGCAGTTCGACCTTGCGGTTGCACGCCTTTGATCCCGCTGCTGCAAGCTCAAGCGCTTTCTCACGGTCGGCTGCCTCGATTAGCCAAAAGCCCGAGTAGTGCTCAGCCTGGTTGTAGAGCGAACCAGGGCTGACGATTCCAGCGCCGCCACGATTATCAAGAACCGTTGCCGCCGCTCCGTGGTTGATGCCCGCAGCGGTTATCCAATGGCCGTTTTCTTGAAGCGAGTCGTTGAATGCGTCGATCGCAGCCATTTCATCCGAGCCGGCCTTTTCGGTCTGGTCGTCAATTACGAAGATGATGAATTTCATGACTAGATGTTATTCCTAATTGGCCGGCTAGCGACGAATACTGATTTGAACACTTCGAAGGTTACTGCCGACCTGTAGTGATTGTTTGGTTGAAATCAAAATCACTACTTTGCGTGGCAGGAGCTTGATTAGGTAAGCGCGCACGTTCGAGGCTCTCAGTTTCGAAAGCGCAAAGTCGACAGGCAAGACCTTTGGCCCTTCGGTAACTCCAATCACGAGAACTGACGACGCCTTCTTGAAGCGAGTTGCCAGTGACTGAAGTTTCTTCATAATGTCTCGTGTCAAAACCGCTGAACCCGGCGCGAAACCAGAGACCGAGATCGGCGCTGAAATCTGAGGCGCAGGTGTTGGCGTTGGCGTTGGGGTCGGGGTAGGAGTCGGGGTCGGCGTAGGCGTTGGCGTAGGTGTTGGGCTAGGCGTTGGCCCCGAAGTTGTTGGCGGTGAAGATTGAACCGCAGCCCGTTTGAAAGTCACAACAATGGTTCGATCTGTAGTAACCGGGTCAAAGATAAAGCTCTTTGCTGCTCCAGAGCCGGTCACCAAAGTGTTCGTAACATCGACACCATCAACTAGAACTACATCAACTTCGTAGCCGCTATCTGGGGTAATCGCGAAGACTGGAGCAGAGCCGCTGTCGATGACGTCAAATGTGGTTGAGATAGCTCCGTGCGAGCCGGCCTCGGCGTAAATGTCATAGGTCTGGCAAGGGCTTGGCATGTTTGCGAAGTCGAGCGCGTTTGTGTCCAAAGGCGCGCCACCTACGTTGTAGAAGCAGTTGACGTTGGGCATGGAATCAATTGGATTTAAAGGTGCGCCATCAAAAGCATTTTGACCAATGGTCAAATTTGAACTTAGAATCGTGAGCCGTCGCAGGTAGTTGTTATTGTCAAATGCTCCGCCTCCGATCGAGGTGACCTGACTTGGGATAACGAGCGAGTCACCATAAAAGCCAAATGCGTCTTCACCAATGGTCTCGAGAGCCTGACTGAGTCTTAGCGATGACAAATGAGTTCTCTGGAAGGCGCGGTCACCGACAGAAATTACTGAATCTGGGATGTCGAGTGTGTCAAGGCTTGCAAATGAGAAGGCCTCCTGGCCGATTGTTTTCAAGGATGAGTTTCTTGAGCCCAAGGTCAGCGTTGAGATGGTGTCGACCGCGAATGCGCGGTCACCGATGCTGATCAACGAGTCTGGAAGCACGAGAGTTTCTGTTCCAATGTTCATGAACGCTTCCGCGCCGATGGAAGTGACGCCCTCCGGAACAATCACAGTCGAAAGTTCAGCGCCCAGGAAAGCGCCGGCTGCAACGCTTCGAACTGACGAGTCAAGAGTTAGTTCGCTATTACATGTTGATCCGTTTGAGGCAACTCCGACTGTGTCTACTTGGTAGGTGCCTGTTCCGCACGGGAAAGTTCTGACGTTTGGTGGAACTAACTGGATGGTCAAGCTTGCAACCGACGGAGTGGCGAAGGGCAGGTTTGTAGGGTCGAGGTTTCTCACTCGTGAGTCACTCGGATCAAAAATCTTGACGACCCAGTCGGTATTCCCGCTGCAGGTCATGCTGTTATCGATATTTCTGTAGTGTCGCTGGCCAGAGGTTGCGTCAAAGATTTGCCCAGATTCAAAAAGCAGAAAACCATCGGCGGTGTCTGTAGTCGACCAATTGTGAGTCTGGCAGTCGACATCCTTGACATAGGTGCCAATCAGGAACTCACTCGGGAAATGTACCGATAGCACTGAACTGTCAGTTGCGTTTGAGTTGACCGCGCTCTCCATGATCACTTTGCTTGCGCTGAGCGAACCGCCCATGGTGCTCGTCATAACCTGCTGGGTGCCACCGTCTGAAGATACAGCCACAAACAAACCGTTGCCGTACGCTACGGCGGTCCAATTTTGGTCCGGGGATGAAATCGATGTCCAGTGAATGCCGTCAAAACTGCTCATTACGTTGCTATCAGTACCGGTTGTACCTGATACAGCAACGAACATGTTGTTGCCGAATGCGACGCTGTTCCAATGTTTATCTGCGGCAGAGCTTCGCGAAGTCCAGGTGATTCCGTCTGGGCTGGTCATCACTCGGTTGCCGTTGCCTGAGTTAGCCACGGCAACGAATAGCCCCTTGCCGTAGGTGACGGATGACCAATCATTGTTTGAGGCTGAAGCGCGTGAAGTCCAGGTGATTCCGTCTGGGCTGGTCATCACTCGGTTGCCGTTGCCTGAGTTAGCCACGGCAACGAATAGCCCCTTGCCGTAGGTGACACTGGTCCAACTGAGCTGGGCAGCTGGGGTTCTACTGATCCAGCGGCGATATCCAACGTTGCTGCTGCTGTTAGTGATTACGCTATCGGGACCTTGGCTATCACCAACCGCAACCACCGTACCGTTACCGCATGTGGCTCCCCGAAAATTGTCCTCTTGGGGAAATGCGCCACCATCTAATCGAGCGGCACTGCTGTAGCCTCCTCCGACCTGATCGGAGACGTAAGGGCCCGCTATCCCCGCAAGAACGTACCGACCGTGACAGAAGGTGACCGCGTTATACATACCTGTTGAATACTCGAATGGTGGGTTGCTCCAACTGACACCATCACCGCTGGTTTTCAGTGGTGCATACGTGTAGTCAACGCCGTTCACAGAACTGTCGCCGGCTGCGATGAACGTGCGGCCGTTGTAAGTGATGCTGTTCCAATGCCCCGAAGCATTGTCGACCGTTGAGGATTCTCGAAGTTGCCAGTCGGTTGAGTTGACTAGCCGCGAAAATGTCACAGTAATCTCATGGACGTCGGCGATTGCGGGCAGGGTGAAGGTGAAGTGCACAGTATCGACGGCGTGAAGCTGGCTCAGTACGTCAGTACCGTCCATGGTTAAAGAGCTGACGTAGTAGCCAGCCTGCGAAGTGATTTCGTACATGGGACTGTCGCCGATAACCGGGCGGGGTGCAAGTTCTATTGTTCCAATTCCGATTGCAGTCGCATCGAGAAGGCAAGCGTGAACGAGTCCGCTATCAGTCACGTTCACCATGGCGTTGCCGAGATTGTAGAAGCAGACCAGACCCGCGGCCATTGCCCCGTCAAAAGCGTTTGCTTGAACGTCGATGGTAGGGCTGTACAACGCGAGCGACGTTAGAGGCGAATCTTCAAAAGCGTGTATCCCGATGCTGGTTAATGTTGCCGGTAGCGACAGCGTCTGAAGGGCAGCTGATTGGAATGCGAAGCTACCAACCGTCTGAAGTGATGTGCCGACTCTGAGACTTGTCAGTGCCGCATATTGAAACGCAGAGTCACCGACAGAAATTACTGAGTTTGGAAGAGTTAGAGTCTGGATATCTGAATTCACAAAGGCCCAGTCGCCGATGATTGACACCGAGTTACCCAAATCGAGATAAGTCACCGCGTCATACATGAAGGCATAGTCGTCGATTCTTGAAACGTTAGTGAACCCCGCCAAGTGACCGGTGACTGTGGCACCGGCAAAAGCGGCATTTCCGACTTCTCTTACCGATGAACGAAGCGTTAAGTCGCCCGATGTAGCTCCAGGTGAATCTAGGTTGCAACTCCTACCATTTGTCGCCACGCCATTGCTAGTTATGTCGTAAGTTCCGCTATCTGGGCAGTTTATGGTTTCGTAGTCGTATGTGCTCTTCATGATCTGGCGGCTGCCACCGTCGTACGAGACGGCGACAAAAACACCATTTCCGAAGGCGATGCTTCGCCAGATCCTAAGAGGTGCGAAGCGCCCCGTCCAGGTGACTCCATCGATGCTGGTCATCATGCGATCGTATGTGCCGACTGCCGCCAAGGCAAGAAAAACACCGTTGCCATAAGTAACGGCCGTCCAGGCGTTGTCGGAGGCAGCGGTCTGAGGAGTCCAGACTAGGCCGTCGGGGCTAGTCATCACTCGGTCGGTGCCGTACGAGGAGACGGCCACGAACATTCCGTTACCGAAGGTGACATCGTTCCAGGCGTTTTCCTCGCTGGCAGCCATGGCCCAAGTGAGGCCGCCATCCGAGCTCGACATCACTCGCGAGCCGCTGTAACCAGAAGTTGCCACCGCAACGAATACGCCGTCACCGTAAGTGACCGCGGTCCAGTTGAATGGGGCAGCACCAGCGTTGACATCGTGTGGCGACCAGGTGAGACCGTTGTCTGTGCTGGTAATCACGCTGACAGCAGTGCTTGGATCTGATTGACGTTCGGCCCAAGAGACAGCCACCCAAGTCATCTGCCCAGCAACGAGCCCACAGGTCACACTTGACCAATTGATCGAGGTGAAGTCGGCGACTCCGGGTATTGAAGCTACCGATCCTCCGCTAACGTTCACGTCATCTTCGTACATGATGTTGCCGAGGCCCACTGCAACTACATGACCGTCACAGGCGGCGACATCGTTGATGCTAGCCCCACCGGTTTCGTAGGGGAACGACCAGTCGCTGCCGCTCGTGCCCTTGAGAATGTTTGCTCCAGAAACGCTGCCTGCAGCGAAGAATGAGCCGTTATCAAAGGTGACGCTGCTCAGATTTGCAGAGAGCGAATCTTGAATTTCCCAATCGGGCTTGGTCGGGTCTGTCTGGATTGTGGCGTGCGCAGGCTCAATAGCGGTGAAACCAGAGGCAAGTAGAGCAAGGATGGCCACTGAGGCCAGTTTCTTCCAGATAGAAAAGGGTTCGCTAGAAAACGGCTTGCTGCGAGCAACGAACATTGGTACTGGCCTGACTGTCGATTAGGGGTTTCGACATTCGCAAAACCATACAAAAGACTAGTCAAGTCCAAGCTATTTATCTAGGCTCTGGGAGCCTATCCAAGAAGTTTGCTGAATGCTTCGAACACCAGGAAAGCCGGCCAAACCACTGCCTTGAGAACGCCTAGTACGCCATCCCAGAAGCCGGTAGCTGTCGACACGAAGTAAACGGCCGAACCAACGAAGCCCAAGAAGTAGAACGGGCCGGCACCTTTGGAGCCGATCTGAATGTTGGCGTACTTGCCAGCCTTGGCGTCTTTGCCGTACTTGCCAACTTTCTTGGCAATCTTCTTCTTAAGGTTCTTCTTCAATTTCTTCTGATCAAATTCGCTCATGGCATCAGAATACTCCTCCACAAGAGTGTTTGTAATGAGCCTTTCAGGCGCATACTTAAGCGGTGAACCTCTGGCGAATTCTGATTCAATATCTCAAACCACACTGGCTGCTTTTAGTTGCCGTTATGGTCTTCCAGTTTGTGCAGTCGATGGCCTCGCTGTCGCTGCCTACCCTCAACGCAGACATCATCAACAATGGTGTGGCCAAGGGTGACACCGCCTACATTCTGAGCACCGGCGGCCTAATGTTGCTCATCGCCCTAGGCCAGGTGGCCGGCAGCATTCTGGCAACCTATTTCGGTTCGAGACTGGCTATGTCGGTTGGGCGAGACATCCGTGGTGAGGTTTTTGCCAAGGTGGGCAAGTTCTCTGAGCGCGATGTTGCGATTTTCGGAACCCCTTCGCTGATTACCCGTTCGACCAACGATGTTCAGCAGATTCAGATGCTGGTTCTCATGGGCAGCACGATGTTGCTTTCAGCCCCGATTCTGGCCGTCGGTGGCGTAATCACCGCGCTTGGCCTCGACTTCAACCTGTCAATCATCATGGCCGTTAGCGTGCCGGTAGTGCTCGTGGTTATTGGCTTCTTGCTGTCACGGATGATTCCACTGTTCCGCCTAATGCAAGACCGCATCGACCGCATTAACCTGGTGCTGCGTGAGCAGCTAACCGGTGTGCGAGTGGTTCGCGCATTCGTTCGCGAGACCACCGAGACCGCCCGTTTCGACGATGCCAATGCTCAGGTTACCGACACGGCCCTCAAGTCTGGCCGCCTCATGGCATTCATGTTTCCGACGGTCTTGATTGTGCTCAACTTCTCGAGCATCGCCGTGCTTTGGCTAGGTGCTTACCGCGTCGATTCTGGCGCGATGGAAATCGGCACCGTGATGGCGTTCTTGCAATATCTAATGCAGATTCTGATGGCAGTGATGATGAGCATGTTTATGGCCATGATGATTCCTCGCGCTGCGGTTTGTGCCGATCGAGTTGCTGCCGTGATGGAGACCGAACCAAGTGTGGTCGCCGCCACCAACCCGGTGAAGGCCGAAATTGGCAAGGGTTCCATCGTGTTTGACGAGGTGACCTTCGCTTACCCCGGTGCCGAGAAGCCCGTGCTTGGTGACATGAACTTCACCATCGCGGCCGGAACCACCACCGCAATCATCGGCCCTACCGGTTCGGGAAAGACCACGCTAATCAACCTAATTGCCCGCTTGGTTGACCCAACGCAGGGCAAGGTTCTCATTGATGGCACCCCGCTCAAAGACCTTGCCACCGAAGACCTGTGGTCGAAAATCGGTTTGATTCCGCAAAAGGCATTCCTTTTCTCGGGAACCGTCGCCGACACACTTCGCTACGGTCGCGAAGCCGCCACCGACGAAGAGCTTTGGAAGGCTCTCGAAATCGCTCAGGCCAAAGACTTCATCGAAGCTTTGCCTGAAGGTCTAAATGCACCTGTAGTTCAGGGTGGTACCAACTTCTCGGGCGGCCAGCGCCAGCGCTTGGCAATCGCACGCGCCTTGGTGAAGCGCCCCGAGGTGCTCATCTTCGACGACTCGTTCTCGGCACTCGACCTAACCACCGATGCCAGGTTGCGTCAGGCTCTAGCGCGAGAGCTGCCGACAGTCACCAAGATCATCGTCGGTCAACGTGTTGCCAGCATCAAGCACGCCGACCAGATTGTGGTTTGCCAGGATGGCAAGGTTGCCGGGCTCGGCACCCACGCCGAACTTTTGAAGGACAGCGCCATTTATCAAGAGATTGTGGCATCACAGATGACTGCAGAGGAGGCCGCGTAATGTCTAACCAAACTCCGGCTTCAGACTCACCGGCAAAGCCGGGCCAAAAATCGGCAGCCCGCATGACAGCACCAGCCGGTGCAATCGGTGGCCGCCCTCAGGGTGGAATGGGCGGGCGCCCAGGTGCCGGCATGGGAATGCCAACCGAAAAGTCGCTCAACTTCGGCCCTAGCGCCAAACGACTCATGGGTCGCTTGCGTCCAGAGCGCGGCAGGCTCATCCTGGTAATCGCACTCGCAGTCGTTTCGGTAACGATGAGCGTGCTCGGCCCTTGGCTACTAGGCAAGGCCACAAACGTAATTTTCAATGGCGCGGTTTCGGCGAAGCTGCCGGCCGGTGTCAGCAAAGAACAGTTGCTTGCCGGCCTAAAGTCGCAGGGCAAAGACCAACTCGTTTCGATGCTTCAGGGCATGGATCTAAACCCGGGTCACGGCATCGATTTCGCCGCATTGCAGCAAATTCTGCTGGCTGTGGTTGCTATCTACCTTGGTGCATTTGTCTTTGGAATCTTCCAAGCACGCATTTTGAACGTCAGCGTGCAGAACACCATCTTCAAGTTGCGTCGTGAGACCGAGGCCAAGCTGCACCGCTTGCCACTTTCTTATTTCGACACCATCCAGCGCGGTGAGCTTTTGAGCCGGGTGACCAACGACATCGACAACGTTTCGCAGTCGCTGCAGCAAACCTTGAGCCAGGTGCTCGTGAGCCTGCTCACCGTTATCGGTGTGCTCGTGATGATGTTCACCATCTCGCCGGTGCTGGCAATCATTGCTCTGGTTAGCATCCCAGCCAGCTTGGTTTTGACCATGCTGATTGCCAAGCGCAGCCAGAAACTGTTCGTCGATCAGTGGGCCAAGACCGGTCAGCTCAACGCACACATCGAAGAGAGCTTCACCGGGCACGCACTGGTCAAGGTCTTCGGTCGCTCAAAGGCTGCCGAGGCTCGCTTCGGCGAACTCAATCAGCAGCTCTATAAGTCGAGCTTTGGTGCCCAGTTTGTTTCGGGCATCATCATGCCGAGCATGATGTTTATCGGCAACCTCGTATATGTAGGCATTGCGGTTATCGGTGGGTTATTCGTTGCCAGCGGTTCACTAACCCTGGGTGCCATCCAATCTTTCATTCAGTACTCGCGCCAGTTCAACCAGCCGCTAGCGCAGCTCGGTTCGATGGCCAACCTATTGCAGTCTGGCGTCGCCTCGGCAGAGCGAGTTTTTGAGTTGCTGGATGCCGCAGAGCAGTCGGTTGACCCGACTCCTTCGGAAAGCCCAGAGGCTCGCACCGGAACCCTAACTTTCGAAGACGTGAAGTTCGGCTACACCCCTGAAAAGACTCTGATTTCGAACCTGAACCTCTCGGTCAAGCCGGGTCAGACCATCGCAATTGTTGGCCCAACCGGTGCTGGCAAGACCACTCTGGTCAATCTGATTCTGCGCTTCTATGAGCTAAACGGTGGCCGAATCACCTTGGATGGCGTCGACATCGCCAAGATGACTCGCGACGACCTCCGTGGCCGCATCGGCATGGTTCTGCAAGACACCTGGTTGTTCAAGGGAACCATCCGCGACAACATCGCCTACGGAAACCCGAGCGCAACCGAAGACCAAATCATCGAGGCAGCCAAAGCAACCTATGTTGATCGCTTCGTTCGCACGCTGCCGCTCGGCTACGACACCATCCTTGATGACGAAGCGTCAAACGTGAGCGCCGGTGAAAAGCAGCTGCTAACCATTGCGCGTGCTTTCTTGTCTCGACCTACCGTGCTGATTCTCGACGAGGCGACCTCATCGGTTGACACTCGCACCGAGGTTCTGGTGCAGCGAGCCATGGCAGCGCTACGTGAGGGTCGCACCAGCTTCGTCATTGCGCACCGTTTGTCGACTATCCGTGATGCAGACCTGATTTTGGTGATGGAGCACGGCGACATCGTCGAGCAGGGAACCCACGAAGAGCTAATCAAGCGTGATGGCCCTTATGCGGCGCTTTATCGCTCTCAGTTCGAGGCAACCGACGCCTAGATTGGCTTCGCTAGAAAACCTATAATCGACACATGTCAGCAGAAGAAGTCACCGCTTATATCGAGAAGCAAGATGAGCCGAAGCGTTCAACCTTGCTAGCCGTTCGCGCCACCTTGCTAGAAATTGAGCCTTCGCTCGAGCAGGTTATCGCTTGGAATACCCCGCAGTTCAAGTTCAACGGCAAGTATGCGGTTGGCTTTGCGGCGTTCAAGAATCACCTGACTTTTTCACCACAGAGCCCAGAGGTTATGTTGGCACACGCCGCCGACCTCGCCGACTATGTGGTTTCTAAGAGCTCGTTCCAGTTTGCGGTCGATGCCCCGCTGCCAAAAGCACTACTGACCAAGCTGATCAAGGCGCGCATCGCCGAACTCGGCTAAATGCCTCGCTAGCGCACCAGCCGGCGCGAGTGAATTAGATTTCGCACCGCGAGTAGTAGCCAGCCAAGACCGACCATCAATACGGTGATGCCGCCGATGTATTCAAACATTCCGGCAAGCCCGGCCTTTTCATTCGGGTTTAGGAACCAGTAGGCCCACCAGCCGTCGAGAATGCCTCGGGTGACCGAAAAAGCCAGCCATCCGAGTGGGAAGACAGCGACCCAAAGCGAAGCGCGCAAGCGCAGTTTGAACTTGCCCGAAAGCACGAGCCAGTCAATCAGAATCATCACGGCAGCCCACACGTGCATGATCTCGTTTGGCACGACCGGCCAGGCGTAGCCTGCATCACGGATGTCGCCAGGGGAGTTTCGAAGCAACGCGTTGTAGACCACGGCAATAACCACCGAGTAGGTGGTTGCCGAAACGCGCACGATGGTGACCAGGCGCTTCTCGGGCGTGCCCTTCCAGCTGAGCCAACCCGCGTAAGCCAGCATCACACCGGCAATCATGGTTCCCTGGATGCTGAAGTAAGAGAAGTATTCAGCCGGGCGGAACAAGCCGTGTGCAAGCCTGTCGGTCACCTGCCAGACCACGCTAGAAAGGATGGTGGCGGCGGCTAGCCAGCGAAGAATCGCGACGATGCGAGTTGAAGTCATGTTGCTAAATCTAGTGGCTGAAATGGCGGATTGCCGGCATAGTCTTGAAGAATGGATTCTCTAAACCGCCACGAAGATTACGGGCAAGAAGCCTTGGATGAGACGCATCTCGGAGCCGACCCCATTGAGCAGTTCAAGGCCTGGCTCATTGAGGCCGAGGCCGCCGATATCTATGAACCAAACGCCTTTGTGCTCGGCACGGTCGACGAGTTGAACCAGTCTCGTTCGCGCACGGTTTTGCTCAAGGGTGTCGACAACCGAGGTTTCTTCTTCGCCACCAACTACCTATCGCGCAAGGGCGAAGCGGTTGCCGCGAACCCAAGCGTGAGTGCTGCTTTCGGTTGGTATTCGATGTATCGCCAGGTGCTCATCCAGGGCGTCGCCGAAAAGGTTGCCCCAGCCGAGTCTGATGACTACTTTGGCTCACGCCCGCACGAATCTCAGGTTGCCGCCTGGTCGAGTCACCAGTCGCAGCCAATAAACAACCGTGCCGCACTCGACGACCAATTTTCTGAAGCCTTGACCAAGTTTGACGGCCAGGACGTGCCCCGCCCCGAATACTGGGGTGGCTACCTAATCATCCCCACTCGCATCGAGTTCTGGAAGGGTCGTTCGAATCGAATGCACGACCGCATCGAATTCGTTCGCGAGCTCGACGTCACTGGTGCACCAACCGAATGGAAAGTTCAGAGATTGCAGCCCTAGGGTTAAACCATGCCCCGCATCGCACAAACTAAGAACGGCCACGCGCCAAAAATCTGCGTGAGCTGTGGCCTGCTGTTTGAGTGGCGCAAGAAGTGGGAGCGCGACTGGAATGACGTCAAGTATTGTTCGCAGAAGTGCAAGTCGGCCGGCGCCAAAGCATGATCGAGCGCATCCTCTATGTGGCACATGACCACCTAAATCGCCATCGCGGAGTGCTCAAATCGGCAAACCTCGACTCCGACCTAATCGTTTTAGTCGAAAGCGCACGGATGACCTCCGGCCGCCCCTGGCACCCCGAGCGTCTTTTCTTTCTGATCTCGGCCGCTCGCCACTTCGCTGCAGAACTTGAGTCCGAGGGTTTTCAGGTGCGCTACCTAAAGGCCGCGACCACAATCGACGGCCTAAAACAGGTACGTGCCGACTTCGGTGACCTACCGATTCACTCTGCCGAGCCATCTTCGTTCAAGCAGCTCGAACAACTGAGAGAGTTTGGCGTCACTTTCACGCCCAACGATTTCTTTCTAACCTCGAGGCCAGACTTCAAGCTCTGGGCCGACCGCCAAAAAACCTTCGTGATGGAGAATTTCTATCGTGCCCAGCGCGTGCGACTCGGCATCATGGTTACCGCGGGGGAGCCCGACGGTGGTCGCTGGAATTTCGATGCCGATAATCGCCTACCGCCACCCAAGAACTACACCTGGCCGGCCTATCTAGAACACAACCGCGATGAAATCGACCGGCAGGTGGCGGCCGAAGTTCAGGCCATTACCGGTCTGGTTCCCGACGCCGAATCCTGGCAGCCGACCAACACCTGGGCAACCACACGAGCCGGCGCACTCGCCCAGCTCGCATATTTCATCGAGCATCACCTAGCCGGCTTTGGCCCTTACGAAGATGCAATCGCCGGCGATAACTGGGCGCTGCATCACTCGTTACTCAGCCCATACCTAAACAACGGGTTGTTGCACGCCGATGAGGTCATCCGTGCGGTGCTAACCGCCTACCGCGCCGGTGCGCCAATTGGTTCGGTGGAGGCTTTTGTTCGTCAGGTTATTGGCTGGCGTGAATACATCAATGGCATGTATTGGTTTCTCGGCCCCGAATATCGCGAGAAGAACGAGCTTGGCGCAACCCGCAAGTTGTTGCCGTTGTTTACCGATTCATCCAAGACCAAGATGGCTTGCGTGAAACAGGTGGTCGGCGATGTCGAGACCCGAGCCTGGGCCCACCACATCCCGCGCCTGATGGTGCTCAGCAACCTTGCTCTAGTCACCGGCACTAATCCGCAAGAGTTTCTCGATTGGATGCGCGAGCAGTTCATCGACGCGGCCGAGTGGGTGATGGTGCCCAACATCATTGGCATGGCAACCCACGCGGATGGCGGCCAGCTAATGACCAAGCCCTATGCCGCGGGCGGGGCATACCTAAACAAGATGACCCAGTCTTGCAAGGGCTGCGCCTATGACCCAAAGAAGCGAGTGGGCGAGGATGCCTGCCCATTCACCACCTTGTACTGGGATTTTCTCGACCGTCATCGCGATCGGTTCGTGACGAACCACCGAATGAGTCAGCAGATTTTCGGCTTAAACCGACTGAGCGATCTACCCGAACTTCGGGTGCGGGCACAGCAGGTGCTCGAGGGCTTGGATGCCGGGGAGATCTAAAGCTGAGTTAGATGGACGCGTCTCTAACGAAATAAACCCGCATTGAGTGTCTAAAAGAAATCCATCTGTGCATAGTGGCGAGCTAAAGAGATAGTGTGAGTAAATGAGCCAGATAGCGCAGAATCCAACCCTTTCTACCATCCAGATCACCCCAGAACTCGGCGGATTGCTCGCTGTTCCGCAGGGCAACGGCCCATGGCCGGCGGTGGTTATGGTTCACGAGGTTTTTGGCATCGATGACAACATGCGTGCCCAAATCACCCGTCTCTCGCAGGCAGGCTACGTCGTGCTCATGCCCGACCTTTACAGCCGCGGCGGTGCCCGCAAGTGCCTCACCGCAACTTTCAAGGCGCTGGCGGCCGGAACCGGTCAAGCATTTGAAGACATCGAGGTTGCCAAGGCCCTGCTTACCGCTCGCCCAGATGTCACAGACAAGGTGGGAGTTATCGGATTCTGCATGGGTGGCGGCTTTGCGCTGCTGCTTGCGAACCGAGGCTATGACGCAGCCACCTCCAACTACGGCATGCTGCCTAAAGACATGGATGCAGCGCTCGTCGGAGCCTGCCCAATCCTTGGTAACTATGGCGGCAAGGATGGCCAGTTGAAGACTTCCAAGACGCAACTAGATGCCAGCCTCACCAAACTCGACATTGTTCACGACATCAAGATGTATCCAGATTCGGGCCACGCATTCATGAACCCTAAGCAAGGTGGCGGGCCTATCTTTGGCAGCCTACTGCGCGTTACCGGAGCAAAGCCAAACCCGGTTGATGCAGCCGACGCCTGGGCTCGCATCGAAGAGTTCTTCGGCGAACACCTAGCCGAACACGTCCTTTAGAGTCACCGTTTTCAAGCCACGCTTAGCCAGGATCGCTTCGATCTGCGGAAACAGGCGGGTGATTGTCGTGTTGTTCGCGTGCCCGATAACGATTCGATCTTCGGTTAGCCAGGTGTTGGCCAACTTCAACAGGTCGCTTGCGCTGATTGGCGTCGAGTCGCCAAAACTGCCCAACCAAAGCACCGGCTTGGTGAAACCCACATCGGCAGCTGCCTTGATCACATATTCGTTTATGTAGCCATAAGGTGGCCTGAAATATGGTTGCGCTTCGACGCCATAGTGATCGTGGATGAACTTCTGGCAGCCATTCAACTCCTGGTGAATTTTGCCTGCAGAGAGAGTGTTGAGGTTCGGATGGCTCACTGTGTGATTTCCGAGTTGAATCTGCCCTGAGGCAACGAACGGCTGAAGTTTATGTTGCACCTTGGTCCACGTCGAATATCTACTTGTGACAAAGAAGGTGAGGCGGCGGCCGTATTTGGCCGCGAAATCTACGTATCTAGATACGGTGTCATAGCTAACCCCGTCATCCACGGTCAAGGCTATTGAGCCAGAGTGCGCAGGTAGCTTCCAGAGCGAGCCTTTCGGCCAGCCCGCGGCGGCACTCGGCGTTGATTCAGATAGAGCGCTGGCGCCAGCAAGTAAAGGTGCGGCAGCAATGCCTGCCAAGAAGTCGCGTCGCCCCAGTTCGAAGACCATGATGCTAAACCTAGCGGACTAAGTGTGAACGCTAGCCGTAGGTGCCGCCCTAAAGACGCACGTGGCAGAGGTCGCCAACGAAGGCTGGGCGCTGAACGGTTAGCCCGGCTTCTTCGGCGATTAGCGCTGCCGCGGCCCAGTCGTATTCCTTGATGTCGCGCTCGTAATAGGCGTCAATGGCTCCTTCGGCAACGGCACACATGTCCAAAGCTGCTGCGCCCATTCGGCGCAGGTCGACGAAGTTCGGCATCATCCGTGCGATGTCATCGAACTGGGCAATGCGCTTTTCTGCCGAGTATGAGAACCCGGTGGCAAGAATCTTGGTGGCTCGATCTGCCGGCGGGCCGGTCAGGCGCGTGTGCTGCCCGTTGCGAATCACGAATGACCCGTGCCCGCGCTTTGCGTAATAGGTGAGGTCTAGAATCGGGGCGACCACCGCGCCAACCAGCCATTCGCCGGTTTCAACATCGGCAGCACCAACCGAGGTACAGAAGTTGGGGAACCCACGAGTGAAGTTCACGGTGCCATCAAGCGGATCAATGCTCCAGCGAACTTTGGCGTCGGCATTCTCGTGGCCGGCAAATTCTTCGCCGGTGATGCTGTCATGCGGTCGACGCTCGTGAATCAATGCGCGAACCAGGGTCTCAGACGCCAAGTCGGCATCGGTCACGTGGTCTTCGGGCGAAGTCTTTGAGCTAATCTCGAGCGGCCCGCGATAGCGCTGCTTTAGTTCGGTTGCGCCAAGGTTTGCGGCGTCAAGTGCCACCTGAAGAAGTTCATCGAGATCCATGCTTTAAGGCTAACTTCTTTTCGAGACCATCAAGGATGAGCCTGATTCCGAACTCCGCCGAGTTGCCGGAATTTGCGGTCTCGCCGCGGGCATCCTCGGGCTTGGTCGAAACCGATTGCGAAACCACACCGAGACTGTCGGCTTGCATGCGCTGTTGCTCGTGCCAAACCTGACCAAGCACCAAAAACAGAATCGATTCCGCGGCCACCTGGGCGATTGCTTGGTCAGCGCAAACCCGATCGATTCCGGCACGGATGCGCTCGAGCGCCGCATCGGCACCCAAACCGAGAGCTAGGGTGCTGCTAACCACTTCGGCGCCATCGCGGTATGCGAGCAGGGCATCGCGAATCGCGGTTGCCTCGGCCAGGGTAGCGACCTTCCAGTCGGTGACCGGTTCAACAACGGCGGCCCGCCCGATGATCTGGTCAGAGACCAAGGCCAGTAGTGTCTGCTTGTTTGGAACGTGCCAATACAGAGCGCTTGGCTGAACGTCGAGCTCGGCTGCAAGTCGACGCATCGAGAGATCGGCAAGGCCATACTGGTCAAGCAAACGCAGCGCAGTGTCGACGACATCGGCGCGTGTGTAGGCTCCAGGTTTGCTCATTTCACGATTATTCTACTAAAGTACTGAACAGTGTTCAGGACTTTTTCAGACCCCCGAATAACGCCTCACCGAAACCATAGGGAGAACCACATGTCACTCAAGCTGACCCTTCGCGACCTATCGCGCATTGCAATCTTTGCTGCCATCATCGCCGCCCTAACCCTGCCTGGTGAAATCCCGTTGGCTAGCGGCGTTCCAATCTCACTTCAGACCCTTGGTGTCATGCTCGCCGGTGTCGTGCTCGGTGGATACCGTGGCTCACTAGCCGTCGCGCTTTACGTCATCCTTGGTCTAATCGGTTTGCCAATTCTTTCGGGTCACGCCTCAGGCTTCTCAGTGCTAGCCGGCCCAACCGCAGGCTTCCTGATCGGATTCATCCCAGGCGCTCTAGTCGCCGGTTTGATCGCCCACTCTGCTAAGGGCCAGTTCAACGTGATTCGCGTCATCGTTGGCTCAATCGCCGGTGGAATCGTTGTCGTCTATGCATTCGGCATTCCTGTTTTGGCTGCCGGCTTGAAGGTTGACCTGCTTACCGCAGCCGGTTACATGACCCCATACCTAGCCGGCGATGCAATCAAGGTGGCCCTGACCGCAATCATCGCGGCGGCGCTCTACCGCGCCTACCCAAAGGCATTCAAGAACTAGTTTCGCAACCCCTGCGAAGCTAAACGAAAGCCCACCAAGTATGTTGATCGAGTTCGAGTCGGTCTCGGTCTCATTCGATGCCAAGACCGCACTCGACAACATCAACTTAAAGCTTGACCAAAAGCGCATCGGCGTCATCGGTCTTAACGGTTCGGGCAAGTCAACCTTCGCCCGCCTGCTCAATGGCCTGATTGCCCCAACCGAGGGAACCGTCACCGTCGGAGATATCAACCCGGCGACCAACCCCAAGGCCGCACGCCAACAGACCGGTTTTATTTTCAGCAACCCTGATGTTCAGATCATCATGCCGACCGTCATCGAAGATGTCTCGTTCACGCTTCGTTCTTCAAAACTTTCCAAGGATGAGATTCGCTCCAAGGCGCTCGCCACATTGGAACGCTTCGGCATCGCCCACCTCGCCGACCAAGCCGCGCACTCGCTATCGAGCGGGCAGAAGCAGCTTCTGGCGATCAGTTCCATCATGGTCGGCGAACCAAAACTCATCGTTGCCGACGAACCAACCGCCCTACTCGACCTAGCCAATGCCCGTCTAGTTTCACGCGTTTTGCTAGAGCAAATCGAACAGCAGGTGGTTCTCGTCACCCACGACCTCGAGTTGGCAGCCAAGTGTGACATCGTCCTTCTTTTTGCTGGTGCAAAATTGGTCGAAGTTGGCGAGCCAGCCCCGGTTATCTCGTCATATTTGGCCCAAAACTAATGAGGGCACTTTTCCGGCCAGGAGCATCACCCCTGCATCGTCTTGCGGTCGCGCCAAAGCTGCTGATTTTGATTGCGCTGGTCGCGTTGCTTTCGGTTTTCGGCACAAACCCTACCGCCGTCCTGGCGGCCCTCGCCGCCACAACGGCGTTCTATAAAATCGCCTTCCCGGCCGACGGCGTATCCACCCTGGCGAAACAAATCTGGTCACTGAAGTGGCTGATTTTGATCATCGTGATTCCGCAGGTTATCTTCGGCGCAGCTTGGTTGCCGGTCGCCACAAACGCGCTCCGCTTAGCCATCGCCATCGCACTGGCGACACTATTCACGCTCACCACCGCAAGCGAAGCAATGCAGGTTGCGATCGAGCGTGCGGTTGGCCCGCTAAAACGCTTTGGCATCAAACCCGAGACCGTCAGCCTCACAATTGCCATGACCATCAATGCGATTCCGATGATTCTGCAATTCGCCAAGCAGACCAGAGAGGCGCAGCTTGCCCGCGGCGCAAAGCCCAGCATCACCCTGATGACCGTGCCACTGCTAGTGGCATCACTCAAATACGCCGACGACTTCGCCGAAGCCCTAGCCGCACGCGGCGTAGAGGTTTAGTTAGCAGAACCCAGTTCTTCAACCGAGTTGTAGCTGCGGGTTCCGTCAGCATCAACCACGGTGACCTTGAACGAAGCAGCGCCAACCTTGGTGCTGAAATCGAGAGTCAACGAATCTGAGCCATTCACCCATTCGATGCGCAGGCTGTCGCCACCGGTGACCGCCCAGGCGTAGTCACCTTCGAAAACCGAAAGCTTACGCAGACGAGCCAAACCAAGAATCGCCTGAGTAACCGGCTGCGCTAGGGCGGCATCGATCTCGGCAGGGGTGTAGTTGTGACGGTTCACATCGCGACCCTGGCCGGTCTGGTTGAACAGCTCAACGTCATCCATGCCATTGAACAAACCGACATAGTAAATCTGTGGCTCGCCAGGCAAGAAGAACTGAACCGCGCGCATAATCACGTATGCGGTGTCGTCGGCCACGATGTTTGGCAAAGTCGCATTGATCTGGTGAGGCAGAGTGAACCACTGCGGCACAACCGAGGCAATCGCGCTGTGACCATTGGTGTTCTCTTCGGCCTTCTTGAAGATGAACGCCATTTCATCCTGGGTAATCAAACCCGGGCGGCCGTTGATTGGCCCACCATCGATAACGCCATAACCATCGTGGGTGTCAAGAACATTGAGGCAGTTAGCCGGGCGAATCTTGAACCAGTCGTCTAGACGGTCGACGGTGCCGGTGAAGAATGAGTGCAACAGCAGCGGAGCCGTCTGGAAGTCATAAATCAAGTCGACCAGCGGAGCAATCTCGAGCTGCTGGGTGTAGTGCGCGTGCACCTCAACCAGAACTCGCATGCCATAAGACTGAATCAGCTCGGCAATCTCTTCGACGAACTTCAGAGTCTCAGGGGTCATGAACGAGTCGGTGCCCGGGGTTTTGACCGCGTAACCAACGGCGTCCAAGCGCACAACTTTTACGCCACCAGACTTCAAGGCATCCAAGATCGAGCGCAGGTAAGCCTGGCCCTTGGCGTGCTTGATGTCGATGTCTACCTGTGAAGGCATGAAGGTGGTCCAGACCAAACGACGCTTGCCGGCTACCTCATATGCGGTGAATGGCATACCTGGGCGTGGGCGATAGAACGAGGTGATGCCGTTCTCGGTGCCGCCGTCAGGGAAGACTGTGTCGAAGGTTAGGAACAGGCCGGCGTAGTCTGACTCGTCGCCCTTCTCCTGCCAGTCGAGAAACTCTGGTGATAGTGCCGAGGCGTGGTTAACGATTAGGTCGGCGGTTAGCTCGTGGGTGTCTGAGATGCGCTTGAAGTCAGACCAGTCGCCAAGACGCGGGTCAACAATCTTGTGGTCGATTGGGTCGAAGCCGGCGTCGTCGCCGTCATAAGGGTGAAAGAACGGCAAGACGTGGATGCCGTTGAAGTCGGCAAGTGGGCCCTTCAACAACTTTTCGATGTGACCCAGGGTGCCGCCGACGCGCTCGGCGTATACGAGAATGCTCGCACCAGACATTTTTGTTCCTCCTTGAACCGAGCACCAAAAATGAGGCGCACGTGTTGCAAATCTATTTTGCTCAACTTTAGCGGAAAACTGTAAGCGTTTACATCCGAAAAAGGGTTCTAATATTGACTGTTATCAAATCTTTAGGAGAGCCCGATGTCGCAGAGACCACAGGTCAGACCAGCGACCGAGGGCTGGAAGCAGAAACTCGACGAAAAAACCGGCAAGCCATTGCTGCAGTTTGCCGAGGTAAAACGCGGTAAGCCGCCTGTTCACCTAGTCGATCTAACCCCTGAAGAGCGCGCCGAAAAGATGAAGGAACTGGGTGTTCCAGCCTTCCGCGCCAAGCAAATTGCCGCCCACTATTACGCTCACTACACGAGTGACCCGGCTGACATGACCGACCTGCCAGCTGCCGGCAGAGACGATTTAGTCAAGGCTTTGCTGCCAGATTTGCTCACCCCCGTAAAGCGCTTACAGACCGATAACGGCGACACCATCAAGTTCCTTTGGAAGCTGCACGATGGCGCGTTAGTCGAATCGGTGCTCATGCGTTACACCGGCCGCATCACACTTTGTATCTCGAGCCAAGCGGGCTGCGGCATGAACTGCCCGTTCTGCGCCACCGGTCAGGCCGGCCTCACCCGCAACATGTCGGCCGGCGAAATCGTTGACCAGATCGTTCGAGCCAACCAGGTAATCGCCGCCGGTGAGCTCGGTGGCTCAAAGGCCAAGCTCGCCGATTCGCCAGACCGCGTCACCAACATCGTCTTCATGGGCATGGGTGAACCGCTAGCCAACTACAGCCGAGTCATGAAGGCGGTTCGCACCATGATTGCCCCGCAGCCCGAAGGTCTAGGTATGTCGGCGCGAAACATCACCGTTTCAACCGTTGGTCTCTTGCCTGGCATCGAAAAGCTAACCGCCGAGAAGATTCCGGTGACCTTTGCACTTTCTCTTCACGCCCCGGATGACGGCCTGCGCGATGAACTCATCCCGGTGAATTCAAAGTGGAAGGTTGACGAGGTGCTCGACGCTGCCCGCGCCTACTTCGACGCCACCGGTCGCCGTGTCTCAATCGAGTACGCGCTGATCAAAGACATGAACGACCACGCTTGGCGTGCCGACCTGCTGGGTCAAAAACTAAACGAGCGCGGCAAGGGCTGGGTGCACGTGAACCCGATTCCGCTCAACCCGACCCCGGGTTCAATTTGGACGGCTTCGACCAGCGAAGTAACTCGCGAATTCATCTATCGTCTCGAAAAGGCCGGCATTCCGACCACCCTTCGAGACACCCGCGGCAAGGAAATCGACGGAGCCTGCGGGCAG
>CANGGK010000001.1 GCA_947453475.1 Microbacteriaceae bacterium | reverse complement strand
TAGGAGCGGGTGAATTACTCGTCAACAGCATTGACGCCGATGGAACCAGGGCAGGCTTTGATGAAGAGATGCTGCGCGACATTCGAGCAATTGCCAAGATTCCGGTAATCGCATCGGGCGGCGCAGGCAAGGCTGCTGATTTTCCTGTAGCGGCAGCCGCTGGCGCCGACGCTATTCTTGCTGCCTCAATTTTTCACGAGGGTTCGGTTTCTATCCAAGATGCCAAGGCGGCGTTGAAACACGCCGGTTACGAAACGAGATAACCATGCCATTCGACAAAACCGCCATAGCAAGTCTTAGTTTCAACGACGCTGGATTGATTCCGGCAATCGTCCAAAGCGCGACTACCGGTCGAGTCTTGATGATGGCATGGATGAACCACGAGTCACTTCTGCAAAGTCTTGAACTAGGGGAGACCGTGTTTTTCTCAAGATCGAGAAGCGAGCTTTGGCACAAGGGCGCAACTTCGGGGAATACCCAGCAGATTATGAGTATCGAAGCCGACTGCGACGCAGACACTTTGCTAATTAAGGTGCTTGAAAACGGCCCGGCATGTCACACCGATGCTGAATCATGCTTCGACGTAAGTACTTTGTTCATTTCTCCAGACTTTGCTAAAAACCAAGAGACTGACGGGGGAGCAGATGCCTAAGGTTCAACTAACCCTGCAGCAGGTTCTTGAGCTGGCGGGCAAACACAAGGTCATCCCGATTATCGAAACCTTGTTCTCAACCACCGAGACCCCGCTATCAATTTTCGAAAAATTGGCCTCAGAAAAGACCGGTAGCTTTCTTCTCGAATCTGCCGAGCAGGGCGTCTGGGCCCGCTATTCCTTCGTGGGAGTAAACAACCGCGGCACCCTCTCGCAGAGTGATAGCGGCGAAGTAACTTGGCACTCAAAAGACGGCCTGAGCCCGCTGCCTGGGCAATCTGAAGCACTTGCCAAAACAGCACTCGGCGCAGTGAATCAAATTCAGCAAGCGTGGACCTCAGAGCCTTTACCAGGCGTGCCGCCGCTTACCAGCGGCCTAGTTGGACTGCTTGCCTGGGATGTAATCCGTGAAATTGAAAAGCTTGGTCCAGCACCGGTAAAGGATTTCCCGAGCCCAACCGCGGCGATGGTGATGTTTCAAGACCTGGTGATCATGGACCACCACACCAGCAGCATCCTTTTAGTTTCGAACATATTCAATGAGAATGGGGCCGACCTAAGCGCGGCTTACGAAGATGCGCTGATTCGCATTGACAAAATGCGAGCAGACCTTTTCAAGCCTTCTCAAGTACTGCTTGCAGACGTCGACCTTACAACCATGGCCAACACCCAAAGCCGTGTGGCCAAAGAAGATTTCATTGCAACCGTTGAGGCCTCGAAACACTTTGTGCGCATCGGTGATGTCTTTCAGGTGGTTTTGTCGCAACGCTTCGACCACGAGGTGAATGCATCGCCGCTTGACGTCTATCGAGTGCTTAGGGCCTTGAATCCAAGCCCTTACATGTACCTGCTTAATTTCGAAGACTCACACGGTGAATACGCAGTAGTTGGTTCTTCACCAGAGGCCTTGGTGACAGTTACCGGCAAGCATGCCGTCATGCATCCGATTGCCGGTTCTCGCCCGCGAGCCACCGATCTTGAGCAGGATGAAGAATTTGCACAGAGCCTGCTGGCAGACAACAAAGAGAAGGCCGAGCACCTCATGCTGGTCGATTTGGCTCGTAACGACTTGCTAAAGGTTTGTGAACCGAGTTCGGTAAACGTCACTGAATTCATGAAGATTCACCGTTTCAGTCACATCATGCACCTGGTTTCAACCGTTGAAGGTCAGATCAGGGCTGGTCAAACCCCAATCGATGTGTTCAAGGCAACCTTCCCGGCCGGCACGCTCTCTGGCGCCCCGAAACCCCGTGCCCTCGAGATTATCGATGAACTTGAAACCGCCAACCGAGGCATCTTCGGTGGTGTCATTGGCTACTTTGATTTCGCCGGAAACGCAGATGTTGCCATTGCTATTCGCACCGCATTTATCCGTGACGGAGTCGCCCACGTTCAGGCTGGCGCCGGCATCGTGCTCGACTCGGTTCCAGAATCTGAGCATGCCGAAACCATCGCTAAGGCCGGTGCACCGATGCGCGCGGTAGTTGCGGCAAATCACATGGTTCGACGTACGAATGACTAAGGGGCGTCTGCTAACCCTTTGGGCCGCCCTGGTTATCCTTGGATATATCTTTGCTAGCCAGGATTGGTTTGCCCTATCAATGGCCCCCGACGGCAACGTGGTCAAGCTTTCAAGTTATGACGGTTTGACGGCATATTCAAACCTTTCACCGCTGCTGATGTTGAACTTTGTAGTCATTTTGGCAGTCGCTTTTGTTGGCAGCCTAGGGCGCAAAATTACCCTCAGCATGATTGCCCTTTTGAATTTGGCCACTCTGGTTTGGACGGCAAGCCGGGTTGTTTCGCAAGATGTCTCTGGTTTGGCAAAACAGGTCGAACAAATGACCGGCATAGCAGCTGCGCACGGGGTCGCCGGTTTGACCATTCAGGTACAGTTTGCCCCGGTTGGATTCTTGATAGCCCTCGCCATAACAGGTTTGCTGGTGGTTTATCTGCTGGCGGTAGAGCGCAAGTGGCCAAAGCGATCAGCCAAGACCGAAATTTCGAGCAAGACGAACAAGATAACCGAACCAAAAGACGCAATCGGCATCTGGGATTCGCAGCGTAGATAACGCGCTCGGATTGATAAGATTTATTTAGATTTCTAGAAAGGCAATCATGTCGGACAAAGCAAACCTTCCAGTAGGCGACCCAGGTCACGGAGACTCAGTGGCTTCATGGGCTGCAGTAATCACCATCATGGTCGCATTTGCTGCGGGAACTCTGGCATTCTGGTTTGACCAACCTGCACTGGTTTGGGCATCGGCCGGCCTTGCAGTTGTAGGTGTCGTACTTGGCTTCGTGCTTCGAGGTGCTGGCTACGGCGTAAACGGTTCCAAGAGCAAGCACTAGTGCTAGACGAACTCTTCGCGGGTTCAATTGCAGACGCCTTAACTCGACGCGAAACCGCGCCGATTGACAAGGTTGAAAAGTCTGCACTTTCACAAATCCCGGCACTCGACGCACTCGAATTTCTCGCGCCTTCAGGGCAGATCAAGATTCTTTCTGAAGTGAAGCGTGCCAGCCCGAGCCGTGGCCAAATGGCTGAGATTCCAGACCCGGCAGCTCTGGCAAAGATCTATGCCGAAAACGGCGCTTCGGCTATATCGGTACTTACCGAAGAGCGCAAATTCAAAGGATCTCTAGCCGACCTGATTGCAGTTCGCGCCAATGTTTCAGTGCCTTTGCTTCGTAAAGACTTCATCGCGAACGAGTATCAAATTCTCGAAGCTCGTGCTGCGGGCGCAGATATCGTTCTTCTGATTGTCGCGGGCTTGGCGCAAAAGGACATCGAACGTCTCAAACTCTTCACCGAAGAGCTTGGCATGACCGCATTCGTTGAAACACACAGCGAAGACGAACTAAAGCGCGCCCTTGATGTAGACACCAAGCTCGTTGGAATCAACGCTCGTGACCTATCGACGTTTGAAACCGACCGCAACCTATTCGCAAAGCTCGTTCACCTCATCCCGGCCGGCGTAATCAAGGTCGCCGAGTCAGCCGTGCGAAACGCAGACGACGTCGCTCACTATCGCGCCGCGGGTGCCGATGTTGCACTCGTGGGTGAGGCGCTGGTCACCAATGACCCTGCTGCCATGCTTCAATCTTTTCTAACTGCTGGTAAGTCTTAGGATATTTACATGTCAGAACAAAACCTCCGCAGTCACGTCGGCCCTTATTTCGGTGAGTTTGGCGGTCGTTTTGTTCCTGAATCGCTGATCGCGGCCCTTGATGAACTCGAAGCGACCTACAACGTTGCGAAAAACGACCCGACGTTCAAAGCAGAACTCGCAGAACTGCACAGAACATACACCGGTCGACCATCCATCATTACCGAGGCAAAGCGCTTCGCCGAGCACTGCGGTGACGGCATCCGGGTTTTTCTAAAGCGCGAAGACTTGAACCACACCGGTTCGCATAAAATCAACAACGTCATCGGGCAAGCTCTGCTCACCAAACGAATGGGCAAGACGCGCATCATTGCTGAGACTGGCGCCGGCCAGCACGGCGTAGCCTCGGCTACTGCAGCAGCCCTCTTCGGACTCGAATGCGTTGTCTACATGGGCGAGGTAGACACCGAGCGTCAGGCTTTGAACGTCGCTCGCATGAAGTTGCTCGGCGCAGAAGTGATTCCGGTAACCACCGGTAGCCGCACCCTCAAGGATGCAATCAACGAAGCGTTGCGCGACTGGGTGGCGAACGTCGAAAACACACACTACCTACTTGGTACCGTGGCAGGCCCGCACCCTTTCCCAACCATGGTTCGTGACTTTCACAGCGTTATCGGCACCGAAGCTCGCCAGCAGATGCTTGATGAGTTTGGTTTCTTGCCGACCGCACTAGCGGCTTGCGTCGGCGGCGGTTCGAACGCTATCGGCCTTTTCCACGCCTTCTTGGATGACGAAGAGGTGCAAATGTTTGGCTACGAAGCAGCCGGTGACGGCATGGATACTCCTCGCCATGCGGCGACTCTCAACTATGGTCGCCCGGGTGTACTTCACGGTGCTCGCAGCTACATGCTGCAGGACGAAGATGGTCAAACCATGGAGAGCCACTCGATTTCAGCCGGACTTGACTACCCAGGTGTCGGGCCAGAGCATTCTTGGCTAAAAGACCTTGGCCGCGTTGAATACCGTGGAATTTCTGATGCCGAAGCAATGGATGCATTGCGTCTACTCAGCCGCACCGAAGGCATCATCCCAGCTATCGAAACCGCACACGCCATGGCCGGAGTTATCAAGCTCGGCAAAGAACTTCCGTCTGGTTCTTCGATCTTGGTGAACCTCAGCGGTCGAGGCGACAAAGACATGGAAACCGCTGGTAAGTACTTTGGATTGCTAGACGCAAAAGAGGGCAAGAACTAATGAAGAGTAAAACCTCTGATGTGCTCAAGGCCAATAAGGCCGCTGGCAACGGCTCGCTGATTGGGTATTTTCCGGCTGGATACCCGACTCTTGAGGGTTCGATTGAAGCATCAATCGCGATGTGCCAAAACGGCGTTGACGTTCTAGAACTTGGTGTTCCTTATAGCGACCCGGTCATGGATGGCATCGTGATTCAAGAAGCCACCCTCGAGGCACTGGGCAATGGTTTCAAACTAAAGCAAACCTTCGACGCTGTGCGAGCAATTACCGAAGCAGTAGACACCCCGGTATTGGTCATGACCTACTGGAACCCGGTTTTGCAGTATGGCATCGAAAACTTTGCGCGCGATTTAGTGGCGGCCGGGGGAGCAGGCCTAATCACGCCTGACCTCATCCCCGACGAGGCCAAGGAATGGCTCGAGATTTCAGACAAATATGCCCTTGATCGCGTTTTCTTAGGAACGCCAAGCTCGTCACCCGAGCGAATGAAAACCGCATCCGAATTGAGTCGCGGTTTTGTTTATGCCGTTTCAACCATGGGCATTACCGGGGCCAGGGCCGAAGTAGACGCAAATGCCCGCAAGGTAGTAGCCAAGGTTCGCGAAGTTTCAACCGAAGCGAACACCGCCGTCGGCATTGGCATCTCTACTGCCGACCAAGTAGTCGAAGTGAACACATACTCGGATGGCGCTATCGTGGGCTCTGCCTTCGTTCGTGCTTATGCAGAAGGTGGCGTCGAGGCTTTGAAGTCAAAGACCATCGAACTTTCTGCCAGACTAAAGAAGTAAAAACAAGGAGCTCACTTTGAACCAGATTTTCGCTAGCATTCCAAGCCCGAGCATTAGTGCATTCAATCTTGGACCATTCGTGGTTCACATCTATGCGCTATTCATTCTGCTGGGTATTGTTCTAGCCATCTGGCTAGCAAACCGACGCCTAACCAAGCGCGGTGGCGAGAGCGGTGTTGCAATCGACATCGCACTTTGGGCTGTTCCATTCGGAATCGTGGGCGGTCGAATTTTTCACGTCTTGACTCACCTAGGTGACTACTTTTACGCGGGTTCTGACCCGAGTGCAATCTTCCGCGTCTGGGAGGGCGGGTTGGCCATTTACGGAGCGATCCTGTTTGGTCTTCTCGGAGCATGGATCGGTGCCCGAATTGCCGGTGTTCGCTTCTGGTCATTCGTCGACGCGGTTGCACCAGGCGTACTTTTGGCTCAGGCTCTAGGTCGCTGGGGAAACTATTTCAACCAAGAACTATTTGGCACCCCAACCACTTTGCCTTGGGGGCTAGAGATTGAACAGAGCAACCCTGCCTACCCACTAGGCCTGCCCGCTGGCGTCTTGTTCCACCCGACTTTCCTTTACGAGTCAATTTGGAGCGTCGCTGGCGTGATTATTCTTCTGTCACTCGACAAAAAATTCGAGCTTCGTTGGGGCAAGATGTTTGCTCTTTACATCGCCTTCTACTCTGTAGGTCGCATTTGGACAGAGTCGCTGCGTATTGACCCGAGCGAGGTAATCCTTGGGCTTCGCACAAACATCTGGAGTGCACTTGCCGGCATCGTGGCGGCAGTCGTGATTTGGCAGGTTCAGAGCCGACGTCACCCAGGGCTTGAGACCTCGATTTACGTGGCCGGAAAAGAGCCAAAGTCAGCGTCAGAAAGCGCAATTAAGGTAGACTCAGAAGCCTAACTCGGGAGATTTCTCCTCTGCCTTTTGCAAGAAGTTTAAGTTCGGGCCAACGTTGTCCCTCTGATAATCAATGATTGGAGTGTGGCATGCCAGAAATGTCGCCGTTTGAGCGCTTCGGAACAGCACCTGCAAAGTCCGGCCTCTATGACCCTGCCCGCGATAAAGACGCCTGTGGCCTCGCCATGGTTGCAACTTTGCGCGGAACCCCGGGTCACGACATTGTTGACACCGCACTAAACGCCCTGCGCAACCTTGAACACCGTGGAGCTGTCGGTTCTGACGCTGGAACTGGCGACGGCGCCGGTATTCTGACCCAAATTCCTGACGCTTTCCTTCGCGCGGTTGCAGGCTTTGAACTACCGGCAAAGGGTTTCTACGCAGCGGGCTTGGTTTTCATGGAAGCCGGAAAAGAGCAGACGCTAGAGGCTAACTTTGCCGATCTGGCCATCGAAGAGAACCTCGTCGTTCTAGGTTGGCGCGACGTGCCTACCCGCCCAGAACACCTTGGCGACTTGGCCCGTGAAGCCATGCCTGTCATTCGACAGGTATTTGTGGGTTCAAACGACAACGCCACCGACATGGACCTAGAACGTCGTGCCTTCCGTTTGCGCAAGCGCTCAGAACGCCAACTCGGCGCCTACCACCCATCCCTGTCAGCACGCACCATCGTCTACAAGGGCATGGTCACAACTCTTCAGCTTGAACCGTTCTACCCAGACCTAAGCGACGAACGTTTCGAGTCGACGCTGGCCTTGGTGCACTCACGCTTCTCAACCAACACCTTCCCGTCATGGCCACTGGCTCACCCATTCCGCATGATTGCCCACAACGGTGAAATCAACACCGTAAAGGGCAACGCCAACTGGATGAGAGCTCGTGAGGCTCAGCTAAAGAGCGACCTGATTGGTGATTTCAAGGGACTGACCCCAATCATCACCCCTGGTGCCAGCGACTCGGCTTCGTTCGACGAAGTCGTTGAACTGTTGTACATGGGTGGCCGTTCATTGCCTCACGCAATGATGATGATGATTCCAGAAGCCTGGGAGAAGCAGAGCGACATCGCAGAAGATCGCAAGAACTTCTATGAGTACCACTCGATGCTCATGGAGCCATGGGATGGCCCGGCGGCGGTTGTCTTTACCGACGGTTCATTGGTTGGTGCAACCCTTGACCGCAACGGCCTTCGCCCTGGTCGCTACGTGATCACCGAGGACGGTCTCGTTGTTCTCGCTTCTGAAATCGGTGTTGCCGATATCGACCCGAGCCGCATCGTGCGCAAGGGCCGTTTGCAGCCTGGTCGAATGTTCTTGGCCGACACCGTCAACGGTCGACTAATTGACGACAACGAAATCAAGGCCGAAATCTCGGCCCTTGAGCCTTGGGGTGAGTGGCTCGAAGAGAACCGCATCAACCTCAAAGACCTACCAGACCGCGAGCACATCGCACACACCGCGTCTTCGGTAAACCGTCGCCAGCGCACCTTTGGCTACACCCAAGAAGAGCTTCGAATTCTATTGGCCCCAATGGCGCGCACTGGCGCTGAACCTCTAGGCGCAATGGGTTCTGACACTCCAATTGCTGCAATCTCTGACCGTCCACGAGTACTTTTTGACTACTTCGTTCAGCAGTTCGCACAGGTAACCAACCCGCCACTCGACTCGATTCGTGAAGAGGTTGTGACCTCGCTAAGCACCGGAATCGGCCCGTCACGCAACCTTATGACCGCAACCCCTGAGCACGCGCAACAGGTCATCCTAGACTTTCCGGTTCTAAGCAACGATGAGCTTGCCAAGATTAAGCACATCGACGAGAAGCCTGGCGTTGGTCAGGCATTCACCGTCAAGGGTATTTACCGTGTTGATGACGGTGCCGAAGGTCTTGCTGCACGTATTCGCGAAATTTTCGACGAAGTTACCGAGGCCATCAAGGCCGGCGCAACTTACATCGTTATCAGCGACCGCGACAGCAGTTACGAGTCGGCACCGATTCCTTCACTGCTGCTCACTTCTGCCGTTCACCACCACCTGATTCGTCAGGGTCTTCGCAATGATGTGGGTCTTGTGGTTGAAGCCGGCGACGTTCGCGAAGTTCACCACGTTGCAGCCCTAATCGGTTACGGTGCCGCCGCGGTAAACCCATACCTAGCCATGGAATCTGTAGAGCAGATGGTTAAGTCTGGCGAGATCGTTGGCATCACTTTCGAAAAGGCATCGGCCAACCTAATCAAGGGTCTTGGCAAGGGTGTTCTAAAGATCATGTCGAAGATGGGTATTTCGACTGTTTCTTCATACGCCGGCGCACAGACCTTCGAAGCAATCGGTCTAAGTCAAGAATTTGTTGACACCTACTTCACCGGAACCACTAGCCAGCTTGGTGGAATCGGCCTCGAGGTAATCCACGACGAGAACAACGACCGTCACACCAAGGCTTACCCGGTAGAACGCGCAACCAACGTTCACGAGTTGCTCGAAACCGGTGGCGAGTACCAGTGGCGCCGTGAGGGCCCACCTCACCTGTTCAACCCAGAGACGGTTTTCAAGCTTCAGCACTCGACTCGCACCAAGCAGTACGACGTCTTCCGCGAATACACCAAGTCGGTCGACGAGCAGGCTGAAAACCTCATGACTCTTCGCGGTTTGTTCACCCTGCGTGAGGGCGTTCGCCCAGCTGTTCCAATTGAAGAAGTCGAATCGATTTCATCGATCATCAAGCGATTCTCAACCGGAGCGATGTCGTACGGTTCAATTTCGCCTGAGGCCCACGAAACACTTGCTATTGCAATGAACAACATCGGCGGAAAGTCGAACACCGGTGAGGGCGGTGAAGATGTAGAGCGTCTTCTAGACCCTAAGCGCCGCAGTTCAATCAAGCAGGTGGCATCTGGTCGCTTCGGTGTTACCAGCATGTACCTGACTCACGCCGATGACATTCAGATCAAAATGGCTCAGGGTGCAAAGCCTGGTGAAGGTGGCCAATTGCCGCCGAACAAGGTTTACCCGTGGATCGCCAAGACTCGTCACTCAACACCTGGTGTTGGTTTGATTTCTCCGCCACCTCACCACGACATTTATTCAATTGAAGACCTTAAACAGTTGATCTTCGACGTAAAGCGCGCTAACCGCGAGGCTCGCGTTCACGTGAAATTGGTCTCTCAGGTTGGCATCGGAACCGTTGCTGCCGGTGTGGCCAAGGCGAAGGCTGACGTCATCCTGGTTTCGGGCTTTGATGGTGGAACCGGCGCTAGCCCTTTGAACTCGTTGAAGCACGCCGGAACCCCTTGGGAACTTGGTCTTGCCGAGGCCCAGCAAACGCTGATGCTTAACGGTCTTCGCGACCGTGTTTCGGTTCAGGTAGACGGTCAGATGAAGACCGGCCGCGACGTAATCATTGCAGCACTCCTTGGTGCAGAAGAGTATGGCTTTGCAACCGCTCCGCTAGTGGTTGAGGGCTGCATCTTGATGCGCGTTTGCCACCTAGACACCTGCCCGGTTGGTATTGCAACCCAAAACCCGACGTTGCGTGCACGCTTCACCGGCAAGCCTGAGTTTGTTGAGACCTTCTTTGAATTCTTGGCCGAAGAGGTTCGTGAGTACTTGGCTGCACTTGGTTTCCGTTCGCTCGACGAGGCAATTGGCCGCGTTGAACTGATTGACGTAAACCGAGCGATTCAGCACTGGAAGGCTGATGGGCTCGACCTGACTCCAATTCTTGCTGCCGCACCGGTTGCCGCCGACGCGTCACGTCGTCGCCTGACGATGCAAGACCACGAGCTCGAGCACCACTTCGACCACAAGTTGATTTCGGCCGCGGCTCAGTCGCTCAAGGATGGCTCTTCGGTGACCATCGATCTGCCTATCACCAATGTTGACCAAGCGGTTGGCACCATGTTGGGTAACGAGCTGACCAAGCGTTTCGGCGCAGATGCACTTGCAGATGGCACCATCGATGTTCGCCTGACCGGTTCAGCCGGACAATCATTTGGCGCGTTCGTGCCAAAGGGAATCAAGCTAACCCTCGAAGGTGACTCAAACGACTATGTCGGTAAGGGTCTTTCTGGTGGAACAATCGTGGTTCGCCCAAACAAGGCAAGCGTTTACCCAGCCGAAGACAACATCATCGCCGGTAACGTAATTGGCTACGGTGCAACCAGCGGAAGCATCTACTTACGCGGAATCGTGGGCGAGCGCTTCTTGGTTCGCAACTCGGGTGTAACCGCCATCGTTGAGGGTGTCGGCGACCACGCGCTCGAATACATGACCGGTGGAACCGCGGTAATTCTCGGCCCAACCGGCCGTAACCTTGGTGCCGGCATGTCTGGCGGCGTTGCCTACATCTACAAACTTCGCGGTGATCGCGTTAACCACGAGGCTCTCGCCGCTGGCGAATTGCACATCGGTTCACTAGAGGTTGAAGATGAAACAAAGCTAAAGGCGCTTCTCGAGGCTCATGTCGCAGAAACCGGTTCGGCTTTGGCGTCAAAGTTCTTGGCCGATTTCGAAAATGAGGTCAAGCACTTCGTTCGAGTTTTGCCACGCGACTACGCTAGCGTTCTTGCCATTCGTGCTAAGGCAGTGGCCGAGGGTGTAGACCCAGACAGCGACAGCGTCTGGCAGCAGATTTTGGAGGTCACAAATGGCTGATCCACGCGGATTTCTAAAGGTAACCAACCGAGAGACTGCAAAGCGTCGCCCGGTTGAGGTGCGCATCATGGACTGGAAAGAAGTTTATGAAAAGCGCGACAAGGGAACCCTGCAGCAGCAGGCCGGCCGTTGCATGGATTGTGGCGTACCGTTCTGTCACCAAGGATGCCCACTGGGTAACCTCATTCCAGAATGGAATGACCTAACCTGGCGCGGAGACGGCAAGGGTGCCATTGAGCGCCTACACGCCACCAATAACTTCCCGGAGTTCACCGGCAGACTCTGCCCGGCTCCTTGCGAAAGTTCTTGTGTTCTAGGCATCAACCAGCCTGCCGTCACCATCAAAGAAGTCGAAGTTTCAATCATCGACCAAGCTTTCGAAAATGACTGGGTTAAGCCACACGCACCAGAGCGCCTCACCGGCAAGACGGTTGCCGTCGTGGGTTCTGGCCCGGCTGGCCTGGCCGCTGCGCAACAGTTAACCCGTGCCGGTCACACCGTTGCCGTCTACGAGCGCGACGACAAAATTGGTGGTCTGCTTCGCTATGGAATTCCTGATTTCAAAATGGAAAAGCAGCACATTGATCGTCGAATCGAGCAGATGGAGGCCGAGGGAACCCGCTTCCGCGCCGGCGTCAACATCGGTGTAGACATTACCTGGGAAGACCTTCGCGCACGTTTTGATGCCGTTGTGGTCACCACCGGCTCTACTAAGCCACGAGACCTTAACGTAGCCGGTCGCGAACTTTCAGGTGTGCACTTCGCCATGGAATACCTGGTTCAAGCAAACCGTGCCGTTGCCGGCGAGGCAGTGGCTAACCAAATCATTGCTGACGGCAAGAACGTAGTCATCCTTGGTGGCGGCGACACCGGAGCCGACTGCCTTGGAACAGCAACTCGTCAGGGCGCAATCTCGGTGACAACTTTGGCCATTGGCAGCCAGCCACCAGCCGAGCGAACCGCTAACCAGCCATGGCCAACCTATCCGACACTTTTCGAGGTTGCTTCGGCACACGAAGAGTTTGGTGAGCGCAAGTACCTTCACTCGACCGTAGAGTTCGTGGGGGAGAACGGCAAGCTAACCGGCGTAAAGGTTGCAGACACCGAGTTCGTCGACGGCAAGCGCCTTCCAAAGGCCGGAACCGAACGAGTCATTCCTGCAGATCTAGTCTTCTTGGCACTCGGATTCACCGGTGTCGAAGGCGACCTAATTGCCGAACAGTCGAGCACCGAGCTTGACTCACGCGGCAACCTAGCTCGCAATAACAAGTGGTCAACTAATGCCGATGGCGTATTCGTCGCCGGTGACGCTGGTCGCGGTCAGAGCCTTATTGTTTGGGCGATCGCAGAAGGTCGCGCGGCTGCAGCTGCGGTTGACGAGTACCTGGAAGGCATGACCGAGCTACCTGCACCGGTCAAGCCAACCGACAAAGCATTTTCTGTCTACAACTAAAGAGTTACCAAACCTTCTCGAAAGAAACGTTCGAGAACCCAACCAACAAAGGAACAAATGAGACGCGCAAAGATCGTTGCCACACTAGGCCCGGCAACTTCAAGCTATGAAAACATTCGCGCAATTATCGAAGCCGGTGTCGACGTTGCACGTATGAACCTCAGCCACGGCAGCTACGACGTTCACGAAGAGATTTACCGCACTGTTCGCAAGGCAGCTGCCGACGTTAACAAGCCTGTTGGTATCTTCGTTGACCTACAGGGTCCGAAGATCCGTCTTGCCAAGTTTGCTGCCGGCCCTCACATGCTTGAGAAGGGCGACATCTTCAAGATCACCGTCAATGATGTCGAAGGAACCAAGGACATCTGCGGCACCACCTTCAAGGGTCTGTGCGGCGATGTAAAGCCTGGCGACCTACTTCTAATCGATGACGGAAAGGTAACCCTAAAGGCGACCGAAGTCACAGCAGACACCGTCACCACCGTCGTTGAAATTCCTGGATTCGTTTCAAACAACAAGGGCATCAACCTTCCAGGTGTTGCAGTGAACGTTCCTGCTCTATCCGAGAAGGACGAAGACGACCTTCGCTGGGGTATCCGCCTAGGTGTCGACATGATCGCGCTTTCATTCGTTCGCAACGCAAGCGACATCGTTCGCGTTCACGAGATCATGACCGAAGAGGGCAAGTTCCTTCCGGTTATCGCAAAGATCGAAAAGCCACAGGCTGTTGAAGCACTTGAAGAAATCATCGACGCCTTTGACGGCATCATGGTTGCCCGTGGCGACCTCGGTGTTGAGCTTCCATTCGAAGAGGTTCCACTGGTTCAGAAGCGTGCAGTCGAGCTCGCTCGCCGTTGGGCTAAGCCAGTAATCGTGGCCACTCAGATGCTTGAGACCATGATTGAGAACTCTCGCCCAACCCGCGCAGAGGCTTCTGACGTTGCAAACGCCATCCTTGATGGTGCTGACGCGGTAATGCTTTCAGGTGAGACTTCAGTTGGTAAGTGGCCAGTTGAGACCGTTGAAGCGATGGCTCGCATCATCGAATCAACCGAGGAGAACGGCCTTGACCGCATTCCGGCTCTAGGTACCCGCCCTCACACCCACTCAGGCGCAGTTTCACTGGCAGCCGTTGAAATCGCCGAACTTCTAGGTTCTCGTTACGTTGCAGTGTTCACCGAATCTGGTGACTCACTACGCCGCGTTTCGCGCCTACGTTCATCGGTGCCAACCCTTGCCTTCACTCCAAGCGAGACCGTGCGCAACCGTCTATCGCTAGTTTGGGGTGCACACACCTTCCTAGTGGCACCGGTCAAGCACACCGACGAAATGATGCACCAGGTTGACGAAATTGTTCTAGCTCAGGGCCTAGCCAAGCAGGGCGAAGAAGTTGTCGTGGTTGCCGGAACACCTCCGGGCATCCCAGGTTCAACAAACAGCCTTCGCGTTCACCGCGTAGGTGACGCCGTAAACGGCGCAGCACCTGGTTACCAGAACTAACTTAAAAAGGAAAAAGACCCCGGGAGAGATCCTGGGGTCTTTTACTTGTTTGCGTGCCGAAGGCGGGACTTGAACCCGCACTCCTTTCGGAAAAGCATTTTGAGTGCTCCGCGTCTGCCATTTCGCCACTTCGGCTTGTTGTAACTAGAAGATTCTAGTTCATAAGCGCGTGTTAGATAAATCGAAGACATATCGAATAAGGTTGTCGCCATGGCAGAAGTTGTTACGAAGCGCAGAGTGGTCGTTGCTGAAGACGAGTCACTGATCCGCATGGACGTGGTTGAGACGTTGCGCGAGCATGGTTTTGACGTGGTGGCAGAAGTCGGCGACGGTGCCCTTGCAGTAGCCGCGGTTATCGAGCACAAGCCTGACCTAGTGGTCATGGACATCAAGATGCCGAACATGGATGGGCTTACCGCCGCAGAGCAAATGGCAGAGCACAAGGTGGCAGTAGTGCTGTTGACTGCATTCAGCCAGAAAGAGCTTGTTGACCGCGCGAACCAGGCCGGCGCAATGGCATACGTGGTGAAGCCATTCACCCCGAACGACCTGATGCCTGCAGTCGAGATTGCACTAAGCCGCCACTCGCAGCTAATCGCGCTCGAGCACGAAATTTCAGATTTGAATGAACGTTTCGAAACTCGCAAGCTGGTAGACCGCGCTAAGGGTCTGCTGAACGAAAAGATGAACCTAAGCGAACCAGAAGCTTTCCGTTGGATTCAGAAGGCGTCTATGGACCGCCGTTTGACCATGCAAGAGGTTGCACAGACCGTTATCGAGCAGCTGGGCGCAACCAAGGCCTAAGGGCAATAACTACTTTGCGTCTTTGATGAAGTTCGTGATGCGAATCGTTGATAGACGTCGCTCTTGATCGTCAACGCACACAATCTCGTGAATAGTTAGAGAGCGACCTAGCTGAAGCGCCTTGCAGGTTGCTGTCACGGTTCCCTCGGTGGCCGAGCGTGAGTGCGAAGCATTCACTTCAATTCCAACCGCTACCTTGCCCATGGTGCTCGCCCAGACGTTTGCCGAGAAGCTTCCTAGACTTTCGGCTAGAACCACATAAGCGCCGCCGTGAACGTATCCGAGCGGTTGGGTGTTGCCTAGCACCGGCATAGTAGCCACCGAGCGTTCGGCGCTTAGTTCAAGCAGTTCGAAGCCCATCTTGTCGGCAAGTGCACCCATTCCGCGCAACTCTAGAAGTGCTGCGGCCTCTGGGCTTAGTTTTGGCGATGGCTTAGTCAAGTGCTGCTCCTGCATAAGGTCGGTCGGGCAAAGTAGGCTTGCCTCATGAACGCTAATCAAAAGCCTACTCTGCTGCTAATCGATGGGCACTCGCTCGCTTTTAGGGCGTTCTACGCGCTTAGCCCAGATAGCTTCAAGACCCCGGATGGCCAGCACACCAATGCCGTGCACGGCTTCATCTCGATGTTGCTGAACATCCTTGCCGCTGAAAAGCCGACTCATCTTGCCGTGGCATTTGATCTATCTCGCAGTTCTTTCCGCACGGATGAATACCCTGAGTACAAGGGCACCCGCGGCGAGACTCCGCCGGAATTCAACGGACAGACAGAGCTTCTGCGCGAGGCTCTTACCGCGATGAACATCAAGACCATCACTCGTGAGAACTTTGAGGCTGACGACATCCTGGCCAGTTTGGCTGATCAGAGCGGTGAAAAAGGCTTCAACGTTTTCGTGGTCTCTGGCGACCGCGACACCTTCCAGTTGATTAGCGAATCAACCACGATTTTGTATCCGGTGAAGGGTGTTCTAAACCTTGCCCGCATGGATGACGCGGCGGTTCTCGAGAAGTATGGAATCCACGCCAAGCAGTACCCAGATCTAGCTGCTTTAGTTGGCGAGACCTCTGACAACCTTCCGGGCATCCCCGGAGTTGGCCCAAAGACCGCGGCAAAATGGCTGCAGGCCTATGACAACCTCGAAGGCGTGCTCAGCGCTGCCGGCGAAATCTCGGGCAAGGTTGGCGAGAGCCTTCGCGAGCACCGCGAACTAGCCGTTCGCAACCGTCGCCTAAACCACTTGGTTCGTGATCTCGATTTCGATTTCACACAAGATGACCTATTGCTAGGTGGCGTTGATGAAACTCAGGTGCGCGAAGTATTCGCCAAGCTGCATTTCAAATCGCTTACCGAGCGCGTTCTTCGCGCCAGGGGAGTGACCGCGGGTTCAAGCCCAGCCGCCGACAGCAAGCAGGCTTTCGCCGCTGCCTTTGCCGACGAACCAGAAGCTGCGCCAGCGGTCATCCATACTCCGGTTGATTTGCCCGAAAGCGCTTCGGTGTCTCTTGCAGATGCCAAAAAGTGGCTGCATGACCAGGTTGGCACCATTGGTTTGAGTTTCGAATTGACCGAGGGCGGAGTTACCTCGGTAGGGTTTGCCACCGAAAACGTTCGAAAATTTGCCGCAGTCAGCTCGAACCAGGAACTGAATGAGGTTCTAGGAACCTGGCTCACAGATGAGTCGTGTCAAAAGGCCATCTATGGCGCCAAGGATGTCACCAAGCGTTTGCTCGACTTTGGCATAGCAATTGCCGGCGTCAATTACGATGCCTTGCTATTGGCTTACCTACTAAACCCGATTCGTCGTGGTTACGAAATAGATGATGTGACTCTCGAATACATCGGGCTATCGGTAACCCGTTCAGATCCAAACCAACTGGTCGCCGAAGAAACAACGGATGCCAGCCTAAACGCCTGGTTGTCTCTGATTTTGGCCGAGCGTCTTTATCCGATGGTTGAAGCCGAAGATCAACTTCGCGTTTATGGCGAAGTTGAGTTGCCAACCAACGGCGCTCTCGCCCGTATGGAGAATTTGGGTGTTGCAGTCGATGTGCCGAAACTCGAGGCGCTGTTCGAGCGACTCTCTGGTGAAGTAGCCGAGGTTGCTCAAAAGGCATACGCCATCATTGGGCGCGAAATCAACCTTGCCTCACCAAAGCAGCTTCAGACCGTGCTGTTTGACGAACTCGGCATGACCGGCACGAAGCAGGTCAAAACCGGCTTCTCAACCAATGCCGCCGCACTCAACGAGCTTTTCGAGCAAACCCAGCACCCGTTCCTCGAACGTCTTCTGGAGCACCGCGAAGCAACCAAGATTCGCCAAATTGTCGAAACGATGCTCAAGTCGGTGGGCTCGGATGGTCGCATCCACACCAACTACGTTCAGACCGGCACATCAACGGGTCGCTTGTCTTCTGAGAGCCCGAACCTGCAGAACATTCCAATCAAGAGTGAGCGTGGTCGCGAGATTCGCGACGCCTTCATCGTTGGAGCAGGTTTCGAAACCCTGTTGACCGCCGACTACTCGCAGATTGAAATGCGCATCATGGCTCACCTTTCAGAGGATGAAGGCATCATTGAAGCCTTCAATACGGGTGAAGACCTGCACCGCTTTGTGGGTGCCAGAATTTTCGGAGTTGAGCCTAGCGAAGTGACCTCGGCAATGCGTTCGAAGGTAAAGGCAATGAGCTATGGCTTGGTCTACGGCCTAAGTGAATACGGTTTGGCTAAGCAGCTTCGTATTCCAAACGCAGAGGCCAAACAACTTATGGCTGATTATTTCTCTCGATTTGGGGGAGTGCGTCGCTATCTCGCCAGCGTGGTTGACGAGGCTAAGTCTCTTGGTTTCACTTCCACGATTCACGGCCGCCGCCGCCCGTTCGATGATTTGAACAGCAAGTTGTTCCAGGTTCGTGAGAACGCTCGCCGAGCGGCCTTGAACGCGCCGATTCAGGGAACCGCGGCCGACATTATGAAGCTAGCAATGACGCGAATCGACGCAAAGATGATTGAGGCAAAGCTAACGAGCCGAATGTTGCTTCAGGTGCATGACGAATTGGTGTTCGAGGTTGCAGCGGGCGAAATGGAAGCACTGAAGGCCATCGTCGTGCATGAAATGGAACACGTGGTGGAGCTTTCGGTTCCACTAGACGTTCAAATTGGCATTGGTCGAAGTTGGGATGAGGCTGCGCACTAGTGGTCAAACAAACGATCATCATCAAGGCAGCAGAAGGTCTACACGCGCGCCCTGCGGCCGAATTCGTGAGAATTGCCGGTAGTGCTGGGCATACTGTGATGATCTCCAAGGGAGATGGTCCAAAGGTTCGCGGAGACAGCATTTTGTCGCTGCTGAGCCTCGGGGTAAAGCAAGGCGAGAAGTTGACCATTGAGGTGGTCGGCCCTGATGAAGATTCCTTGATCCAGAGCCTTTTTACCGTTGTTTCGGGTGCAAATAACCGCTAGGCTAGAGAAGCATGTTTTTTCATGCAACACCTATCCGTTGTTGCGATGGAATCCCTAGGAAAACCCTTGGATTTGTCGCGACCCTAGAAATGCCCGTTAAGAGATAAATACATTGACTAAAGCAACCAAGCAGGTAGCCGTAAACGACATCGGCTCAGCTGAAGACTTCCTAGCCGCAGTAGAGGCAACCCTGAAGTTCTTCAACGACGGCGACCTAATCGAAGGTACCGTTGTAAAAATCGACCGCGACGAGGTTCTACTCGACGTCGGTTACAAGACTGAAGGTGTAATCCCTTCTCGTGAACTTTCAATTCGCCACGACGCAGATCCATCAGAGATCGTTGCAGTCGGCGACACCGTAGAGGCACTTGTTCTTCAGAAGGAAGACAAGGAAGGCCGTCTAATCCTTTCGAAGAAGCGTGCACAGTACGAGCGTGCGTGGGGCGACGTCGAGAAGGTCAAGGAAGCAGATGGCACCGTTACCGGTACTGTTATCGAAGTTGTTAAGGGTGGTCTGATCGTAGACATCGGCCTACGTGGCTTCCTTCCAGCTTCTCTAATCGAGCTTCGCCGCGTTCGCGACCTAGGTCCTTACCTAGGCCAGAAGGTCGAAGCCAAGATTCTTGAGCTTGACAAGAACCGCAACAACGTTGTTCTTTCACGCCGCGCACTTCTAGAAGAGAGCCAGTCGGCATCTCGCAGCACCTTCCTAGCAGACCTAGCCAAGGGCCAGATCCGCACCGGTGTTGTTTCATCTATCGTCAACTTCGGTGCATTCATTGACCTTGGTGGCGTAGACGGTCTAGTTCACGTTTCAGAGCTTTCATGGAAGCACATCGAGCACGCTTCTGAGGTCGTCGAAATCGGCCAGGAAGTTACCGTTGAGGTTCTTGAAGTTGACCAGGAGCGCGAGCGCGTGTCGCTATCGCTAAAGGCAACCCAGGAAGACCCATGGCAGGTATTCGCTCGTACCCACGCAATCGGACAGTACGCACCGGGCAAGGTAACCAAGTTGGTTCCTTTCGGTGCATTCGTTCGCGTTGCAGACGGTATCGAGGGTCTAGTTCACATCTCAGAGCTTTCTTCAAAGCACATTGAGCTTGCTGAGCAGGTTGTTGCAGTTAACCAGGACGTATTCGTCAAGGTAATCGACATCGACCTAGACCGTCGCCGCATCTCACTATCGCTAAAGCAGGCGAACGAGGAGGTCACCGCTGGTGGCACCGACTTCAACCCATCGCTTTACGGTATGGCTGCAGACTTCGACGAGAACGGCCAGTACAAGTACCCAGAGGGCTTCGACTCAACCACCAACGAGTGGAAGGCAGGCTTCGAAGAGGCTCGCACCAAGTGGGAGGCAGAGTACGCTTTGGCTCACGCACGTTGGGAAGAGCACAAGAAGCAGGTTGCAGCCGCTAACGAGGCAGCAGCAAACCTTCCAGATGCAGGCTCAGCGCCAGCAGCTCAGGCTAGCTACTCAAGCGAATCAACCGAAGCGGGAACCCTTGCTTCAGACGAGTCACTTGCAGCACTACGCGACAAGCTAAAGAGCGCAGAGTAATAACTCTCTAAAAAGAGGTCGCACCTTCGGGTGCGGCCTCTTTTGCTTTAACCTAGAGACATGTATTTAGTTGGGCTCACCGGAGGCATCGCTGCCGGCAAATCGACCGTCGCAAAGCGTTGGGTCGAGCAAGGAGGCTTTGAAATCGATGCCGACCAGCTTGCTCGCGAGGTAGTCGCCCCTAACACACCTGGTGCTGCTGAAATCCGCACAACCTTTGGTGACGAAATCTTTCTAGCCGGCGGCTCGCTCGATAGGCCGAAGCTTGGTGCTGTAGTTTTCGCCGACGCCGAGAAGCGCAAGATTCTCGAGTCAATCGTTCACCCCCTGGTCAAGGCACGCGCGAAAGAAATTGTTGCAGAGCTGCCAGAAAACACCATCGCGATTTACAACGTACCTCTGTTGGTCGAGGCATCCGTAGATCTACCGTTTGACATGGTGGTGACTGTGGAGGCGCCAACAAAGGAGCAGATCCATCGCCTAAAGACCTTTAGGGGCATGGATGAAGCCGAGGCCGCCAAGCGAGTCGCATCTCAGGCAAGCCCTGCCCAGCGCGCGAACGCGGCAGACGTCATTCTGAACTCAAATCAAGACTTAGCGCTTCTAATGAAAGATGCCGACTCGCTCTGGCTTCGCATTCAGAGGGAAGCATTCGAGAAGCTTTCGGCTTGAGGTTATAGATGGAAGCCACGAGATCTTTTGCGCCCTTTGAGGTAATTAGCGAGTACACGCCGTCGGGCGACCAACCGACCGCTATCGCCGACCTTGCCCAGCGCATCAAGGCTGGAGAAAAGGACGTAGTACTACTCGGCGCCACTGGTACCGGTAAGTCGGCTACCACGGCCTGGCTCATCGAAGCCGTGCAACGGCCAACCCTGGTTTTGGCACACAACAAGACACTTGCCGCCCAGCTGGTAAACGAATTCCGCGAGCTGCTGCCGAATAACGCCGTCGAGTACTTCGTCAGCTACTACGACTACTATCAGCCAGAGGCCTACGTAGCTCAAACCGACACCTTCATCGAGAAAGACTCCTCAATCAACTCTGAAGTTGAACGCCTTCGCTATAAGGCAACAATGAGCTTGCTGAGTCGACGTGACGTGGTTGTGGTCTCGACAGTGTCTTGCATCTATGGTCTCGGTGCGCCTGCCGAGTATCTAAATCAGAGCGTCGCTATTCAGGTCGGCGATCGAATCGACAGAGATGCCCTAATTCGCAAATTCGTCGACCTTCAATACAAGCGAAACGACATTGATTTCTCGCGCGGAAACTTCCGGGTCAAGGGCGACACCATCGAAATCATTCCGGTTTATGACGAGCTTGCAACGCGCATCGAGTTCTTTGGTGACGAAGTTGAAGCAATTTACTCACTCTCGCCACTTACCGGCGAGATAGCCCGCGAAGAGAAGACCGTCGCAATCTACCCAGCTTCTTATTACGTAGCGCCTGTCGAGCGCATGGCTAAGGCCATGGAGGCCATCGAAGAAGAGCTGGTTTGGCGAGTAAAAGACCTCGAATCGCAAGGCAAACTTCTTGAGGCTCAGCGTCTAAAAATGCGCACCACCTTCGATCTAGAGATGATCAAGGAACTTGGCTTCTGCAGCGGAATCGAGAACTACTCGCGACATATTGACGGCCGCGCCGCTGGTGAAGCCGGAGCCTGTCTACTCGACTACTTCCCAGAAGACTTCTTGACCGTAATCGACGAATCGCACGTTACCGTGCCTCAAATCGGTGCGATGTATGAGGGCGACTCAAGCCGAAAGCGCAATCTCGTCGAATACGGCTTCCGTCTGCCTTCGGCGCTCGACAACCGCCCACTTAAATTCACCGAGTTTCTAGATCGAGTTGGCCAAACCGTTTATCTATCGGCCACCCCTGGCAAGTACGAGATGAACCTCGGTGCCGGAGTAGTAGAACAGATCATTCGCCCTACCGGTCTTATCGACCCAGAAATCGTGATCAAGCCGAGCAAGGGTCAGATTGATGACCTACTCGAAGAAATCAGAGTGCGTGCCGGCAAGGATGAACGTGTGCTCGTCACGACTCTCACCAAGAAGATGGCTGAAGAGCTAACCGACTTCCTAACCGAAGCTGGCGTGCGAGTGCGTTACCTACACAGCGACGTCGACACCCTCCGTCGCGTTGAGCTACTTCGAGAGCTGCGCTCTGGTGTCTTTGACGTGCTCATCGGCATCAACTTGCTTCGTGAAGGTCTCGACCTTCCAGAGGTATCTCTCGTGGCCATCCTTGACGCCGACAAAGAGGGCTTCTTGCGCTCGTCAACATCCTTGATTCAGACCATCGGGCGTGCGGCTCGAAACATCAACGGTGAAGTGCATATGTATGCCGACAACATCACCGATTCGATGGCCCGCGCGATTGACGAAACCAATCGTCGACGTGCGAAGCAGGTGGCCTACAACCTTGAACGCGGCGTAGACCCGCAGCCACTGCGCAAAAAGATCGCCGACATCACCGATCAGATTTTGCGAGAAGAGCAAGACACCGCCGAGTTGCTTGAAAAAGCAAAGGGCAAGAAGTCGCGCGACGGCAAGAGTGTTATTCCGATCAAGGGTCGCAAGGGTATTGCCGGAATGGCCTACGACGAGATCTTGTCAATTGTTGTCGACTTGGATGAACAGATGAAGTCAGCAGCACGCGAGTTGAAGTTTGAGCTTGCCGCTCGACTTCGCGACGAAATTTCAGAACTGAAGCACGAGCTTCGCCAAATGGAAAAAGCCGGTCACGTTTAGGCGTTCGGCGCTACAGAGCAGGGTTAAACTTTCACAGTGTCTATCAGCCAGATCCACCACGAAAACAAGCTCATCATCAAGGGCGCGCGCGTTCACAACCTCAAGAATCTAAACCTTGAGATACCGCGCGATTCGATGGTGGTGTTTACCGGCCTCAGCGGCTCGGGCAAGTCATCCTTGGCATTTGACACCATCTTTGCCGAGGGGCAGCGTCGCTATGTCGAATCGCTGTCGGCCTACGCGCGTCAGTTTCTTGGCCAGGTAGACCGCCCAGACGTCGACTTCATTGAGGGCCTGAGCCCTGCCGTTTCGATTGACCAGAAGTCGACCAACCGAAACCCGCGATCGACCGTTGGAACAATCACCGAGATTCACGACTACCTTCGACTGCTTTGGGCTCGAATCGGAACCCCTTTCTGTGCCGAGTGTGGCGAGAAGATCATCAAGCAGAGCCCACAGCAAATCGTTGACCAGATTTTAGAGTTTGCCGAAGGCACACGTTTTCAGATTCTGGCTCAGATTATCGACCAGAAGAAGGGCGAATTTGTCGACCTCTTTCGTGACTTGAATGCGCAGGGTTTCGCCCGCGCAGTGGTCGATGGCGAAGTTGTTCAGCTTGCCGAGGCGAAGCCTCTGAAGAAGACTTTCAAACACGACATCGCGGTGGTTGTAGACCGCCTGGTTTCAAAGCCAGACATCGTTGGCCGTCTAACTGACTCGGTCGAAACCGCTCTCAAGCTGGCCGACGGCCGAATCATCATTGATTTTGTTGACCTCGAGGCTGGTGCAGAAGGTAAAACTCGCGCATTCAGCGAGAAGATGAGCTGCCCGAACGAGCACGCGCTTAGCCTCACCGAGATCGAGCCTCGCACCTTCTCATTCAATGCTCCCTTCGGTGCCTGCCCAACCTGTTCTGGTCTAGGAGTGAAGCAGGCCGTTGACGCCGAGTTAATCATTGGCGACCCAGATGCCAGCATCAACGGGGGAGTCATCTTGCCTTGGTCTACCCAAGGTAAAGGTCTTTTCCACTACTTCTCGCGCATGCTCGAGGGTCTCGCCGACGACCTAGAGTTTTCACTCGACACGCCTTGGAAGAAGCTGCCCGAAGAAGTTCAACAGGCAGTTCTGTATGGCAACAACTTTGACGTTCAGGTCAAGTGGAAAAACAAGTACGGGCGTGAACTGCGCTACACCACAGGCTTCGAGGGTGTGCTGAGCTACATAGAGCGCAAGTATCTCGAATCTGAGAATGATTACGCCCGCGCAAAGTGGTCGGGTTTCCTCCGTGAAATTCCTTGCCCTGCCTGTGATGGTCAGCGACTGCGCCCAGAGGTGTTAGCGGTCAAGGTATTTGAAAAATCAATCGCCGATGTTGCCCGAATGAGCCTTGGTGAATCGGTGGAGTTCTTCGAAACAATTCAGCTCGACGAGCGTGACGTAAAGATCGCCGCACAGGTGCTTCGCGAAATTCGCGCCAGACTCGACTTTTTGATTGCCGTTGGCCTCGACTACCTAAGTCTTGAGCGCGCCGCCGGAAGCCTATCTGGCGGTGAAGCTCAGCGAATTCGCCTAGCCACCCAGATTGGCTCTGGGCTTACCGGAGTTCTTTACGTTTTGGACGAGCCGTCTATCGGCCTTCACCAGCGCGACAACCGTCGCCTCATCGACACTCTAATCAAGCTCCGTGATCTCGGTAACACGCTGATTGTCGTCGAACACGACGAAGACACAATTAAGGCGTCTGACTGGGTTGTCGACATCGGCCCTGGAGCGGGTGTGAATGGTGGCGAAGTCGTTCACAGCGGAACCTATGAGGCGCTACTAAAGAATGAGAAATCGCTGACCGGTGCATTCATGTCTGGCCGCGAAAAAATTGCCACACCAAAGAAGCGTCGCGAGATCGATAAGTCTCGCAAGCTCAAGGTAGTAGGAGCCCGCGAGAACAACCTGAAGAACGTTGATGTCGAGTTTCCTTTGGGTACACTCACCGCGGTGACCGGCGTCTCTGGCTCAGGTAAGTCATCCTTGGTGAATGACGTCTTGTACGAGGTTCTCGCCAACGCACTAAACGGCGCCAAGGGCGTGGCCGGCAAGCACACTCGCATCGAGGGTCTAGACCAACTCGACAAGGTTGTGCACGTTGACCAGAACCCAATCGGTCGCACCCCGCGCTCGAACCCAGCGACCTACACCGGAGTATTCGACCACATTCGCAAATTGTTTACCGAAACCTCTGAGGCAAAGGCCCGCGGTTACCAGCAGGGTCGATTCTCGTTCAACGTGAAGGGCGGTCGTTGCGAATCTTGTAGCGGTGACGGAACCCTGCGCATCGAGATGAACTTCCTGCCAGACGTATACGTTGCCTGCGAGGTTTGCCACGGCGCACGCTACAACCGTGAAACCCTTCAGGTGCTTTACAAGGGCAAGAACATTGCCGAAGTTCTTGAGATGCCAATCGCAGAAGCGGCCGAATTCTTTGCCCCAATTACCTCTATCGCGCGCTACCTGCAGACCTTGGTCGAAGTTGGTTTGGGGTACGTGCGACTCGGTCAATCGGCAACCACGCTATCTGGCGGTGAAGCTCAGCGAGTGAAGCTTGCAACCGAACTTCAGCGCCGTTCAAACGGCCGCAGCATTTATGTCTTGGATGAGCCGACCACCGGCCTGCACTTCGAAGACGTCCGCAAGCTGCTCCTGGTGCTCAACGGGCTTGTCGACAAAGGAAACACCGTCCTGGTCATCGAACACAACCTTGATGTTATTAAGTGTGCAGACTGGATTATCGACATGGGTCCCGAGGGTGGTTCACGCGGTGGCGAGGTAATCGCAATCGGAACCCCAGAGCAAGTAGCCAAGAACGCCAAGAGTTTCACCGGCGGCTTCCTAAAGGAAATGCTCTAAGCAATGGCCAACGAACTCTCGTTCAGGCCGAAGACGGGGGAGATCCCGACTGATCCGGGAGTTTACCGGTGGCTCGATGCTGCCGGCCGGGTGCTTTATGTAGGTAAGGCCAAGAACCTTCGCGCTCGCCTGAGCAACTATTTTGGCCCGCTCGACAGCCTGCACGAACGCACGCGTCGAATGGTAACCTCGGCCGCCGATGTTCAGTGGACCATCGTCAAGACCGAATACGAAGCGCTACAGCTTGAATTCACCTGGATCAAAGAGTTCGACCCGCCGTTCAACGTTCGCTTCAAGGATGACAAGTCTTACCCGTACCTTGCGGTTTCAACCGGTGAGGCTTTTCCAAGAGCCTTCATAACTCGCAATCGCGAGATGAAGGGCGTCAAATATTTTGGCCCTTACACCCAATCTTGGGCTGTTCGCGAAACGCTAGATACCTTGTTGAAGGTCTACCCGGTGCGCAGTTGCAGCAAGGGAGTTTTCAATCGTGCGCAGTCGAGCGGGCGAGCTTGCCTTCTCGGTGACATCGGCAAATGCGCTGCACCGTGCGTTGGTCGAGTCAATAGCACCGAGCACAAGAAGATTGCGGCTGACTTCGTCGACTTCATGGGTGGTGGCGACACCAAGCACGTTGAGGTGCTTCGCAATCGCATGTATGAGGCCAGCGAAAATCAACAATACGAGCTAGCCGGTTCACTTCGAGACGACGTTGAAGCACTTGAAACCGTTCTTGAAAAAAGCACCGTGGTGTTCAGTGACCAAACCGATGCCGACCTGTTTGGCATCGCCGATGATGAACTCGCTGCTGCTGTCTCGCAATTCATCGTGCGCGGTGGGCGCATCCGTGGTGTTCGCGGTTGGGTAGTCGATAAAGAACTAGAGCGTGACCTACCCGAGCTAGTCGAATACGTTCTGCAGAATGTTTACGCGCCAATCGACGGGGCAGAGCCGCAAGAGGTGCCTCGCGAAGTGCTGGTTCCGATAATTCCCAACGATTCGAAAGAGTTAGGTTTATGGCTCTCTGAGCTGCGCGGTTCGAAGGTAGACCTCAGAGTTGCCCAGCGCGGCGATAAGGCCGCCTTGGCTTCCACAGCGCTTACCAACGCCAAACATGCCTTAATGCTTTACAAAACACGACGAAGTGCAGATTTCACAGCCCGAGCAGATGCCCTCGCCGGCATTCAACGAGCCCTGAACCTCAAAGAAGCCCCGCTGAGAATCGAATGCTTCGACGTCTCACATCTTGGTGGCACCGGCGTTGTTGCCTCGATGGTGGTCTTCGAAGATGGTTTGCCGAAGAAAGACCACTATCGCCGATTCAGCATTGAAAACACCACGGATGACACCGATTCGATTTACCAGGTGTTGAGCCGACGACTCAAGTACTTGAAAGATCCAGAGGTTTTAGAGTCGAACCCCGAAGACCCAACAGTCTCGCCGGCTCAATCGAAATTCGCCTACCGACCTTCGCTGTTAATCGTTGACGGTGGTTTACCTCAGGTGAATGCGGCCGCTCGAGCGATTGCCGATTCTGGGGTTGAAGGGTTGACCGTGGTCGGATTGGCCAAGCGTCTCGAAGAGGTTTGGCTGCCTGGTGATGAATTCCCGGTGATCTTGCCACGAGCCACCGATGAGTTGTTCTTACTTCAGAGAGTACGAGACGAGGCTCACCGCTTCGCCATTACCTACCAACGGCAGAAGCGCTCATCAAGCATTGCCAGTACCTTGAGTGAAATTCAGGGGCTTGGCGAAAAGCGAGTCAATGCGCTACTGAAGCATTTCGGTTCTGCCAAACGCCTAAGAATCGCCACCGCAGATGAAATTTCTTCGGTTGCCGGCATCGGCCCAATCCTCGCCCAGCAGATTGTTCATAGTCTCGAAACTTAACAGTTTCTTACGGCGTGTCGCGAGGCACTAGACTCTTGGTTACTCCCTAGAAATAGGGAGACACGCCGAGACATACGAGCCGAAAGGGGATTCCGCTTGAGCACCGAAAAAAAGCACGAACTTCTTATCGTGACCGGCATGTCTGGCGCTGGCCGTTCCACCGTCGGCAATGCCCTCGAAGACCTCGGTTGGTATGTAGTTGATAACCTGCCACCTCAGATGCTCGGCCCGGTTGCTGACCTATTCACTCAGGCCAAAACCCCACTGCCTCGCTTAGCCGTAGTCATTGACGTGCGCGGAGGCGAGTTTTTCGCCGAGTTGTCGCAGAGCCTGGCAGCCATTCGCGATCGCGACCTCAACCTACGCGTGTTATTCCTAGAGGCAACCGACCCAGCGTTGGTCAAACGTTTCGAATCGGTTCGCCGCCCTCACCCGCTTCAGGGCAATGGCACCATCCTTGATGGCATTGGCGCAGAGCGCAATCAGTTGCTCAGCCTGAGAGAGTCTGCCGACGTCATCATCGACACTAGCGACCTGAACATCCACCAGCTTTCAAACAAGATTTCTGATGGCTTCTCGATTGAGAGCGCCCAGCGCCTTCAAGTCACCGTGATGAGTTTCGGCTTCAAGTACGGCCTGCCGTCAGATGCCGATTTGGTTGCCGATGCCCGCTTCTTGCCAAACCCTTTCTGGCAAGAGAGCCTTCGCCCATTCACCGGTGAAGATGCCGCGGTAAGCGGCTATGTGCTCGAGCAAGAGGGCGCAGAAGAGTTCATCGCAAACTACGTTGCAGCACTCAAGCCAGTCTTGGCCGGGTACCTGCGCGAAAACAAGCGTTATGCAACCATCGCAGTTGGTTGCACCGGGGGTAAACATCGGTCGGTGGCCGTCAGCCGCCGAATCGCTGCCGAACTAGAAAAACTGCCTGACGTTGCCGTCAGTATCAAACACCGCGATTTAGGCAAGGAGTAATGCGATGGCGCTTACTGCAGATGTAAAAGATGAACTAGCAAGAATCGAGATCACCAAGAGCTCGGTTCGAGTCGCCGAACTGTCGACGATTTTGCGTTTCACCGGGGGATTACACCTAATCTCGGGTCGAATCGCGATTGAGGTTGAACTCGACACCGCTCAGCTCGCCCGAAGAGTTCGCAAAGACCTTGCCGAGCTGTTCGGCATCGAAAGCGATCTGGCAATCATTTCTCCGAGTGGCATTCGCCGCACAAGCCGATACCAGGTTCGCGTTGTCAAGCAGGGTGATGTTCTGGCTCGCCAAACTGGCCTGCTAGATAGCCGCGGTCGCCCGGTTCGAGGTCTTCCTGCAACGCTGGTTTCGGGGTCGATCGAAGAAGCTCAGGCTGTTTGGCGAGGAGCATTCTTGGCTCACGGCTCACTTACCGACCCAGGTCGGTCGGCAGCACTCGAAATCACTGCACCGGGCAATGAAGCGGCTATGGCCCTAGTTGGAGTAGCACGACGTCTTGGTGTAATCGCCAAGGCTCGCGAGGTGCGCGGCGTCTACCGCGTAGTAATTCGCGAGGGTGAGGCTATCGCAACACTGCTCACCCAAATTGGTGCTCACACTCAGGTCTTGCGTTGGGAAGAAATGCGCTTGCGCCGCGAGGTTCGCGCTACCGCCAACCGTCTGGCTAACTTTGACGACGCCAATCTGCGTCGTTCTGCCCAGGCTGCTGTTGCCGCCGGAGCCCGCGTTGAGCGCGCTCTGGAGCTTCTTGGCCCTGGCATCCCAGAGCACCTCCGCTACGCAGGTGAGCTTCGCCTGAAGCACAAGCAGGCAAGCTTGGATGAACTTGGCCACCTTTCAGACCCGCCGATGACCAAGGATGCGATTGCCGGTCGCATTCGCCGCCTTCTAGCCATGGCAGACAAGCACGCAGCTGACAATGGTTTGCCGGCAACCGACGCATTCATCCCAGACGACCTAGAGGAATAGCGGAATAATCCGCACCTCAACCCGACTAGACCCTTTAACACCTATCAAGGAGCAAATAATGAGCAAGTACGTTCTTCCGGAACTCACCTACGACTACGCAGCGCTAGAGCCAAGCATCTCGGCACGCATCATGGAGCTTCACCACTCAAAGCACCACGCTGCGTACGTTGCCGGCGCAAACGCGACCATCGACCTGCTCGAAGAGGCACGCGCGAAGAATGACTTCACCTGGGTAAACAAGCTTCAGAAGGACCTCGCCTTCCACCTGGGCGGCCACGTAAACCACTCAATCTTCTGGAACAACCTCGCTCCGGCAAACAGCGACCGCCCACAGGGTGAACTAGCTGCTGCCATCAATGAATTCTTCGGCTCTTTCGAGGCATTCCAGGCTCACTTCAACGCAAGCGCCATGGGTATCCAGGGTTCTGGTTGGAGCTTCTTGGCTTGGGACTCACTTGGCAAGCGCCTGATCATCGAGCAGCTTTACGACCAGCAGGGCAACGTAGTAGCCGGAAGCGTTCCGCTACTCATGCTCGACATGTGGGAGCACGCTTTCTACCTTGACTATGTCAACGTAAAGGGCGACTACGTCAAGGCCTTCTGGAACATCATCAACTGGGCAGACGTTCAGGCGCGTTTCGAAGCGGCTCGCGCCTAAAAAACGTCATTTACTGCTAGTCTGGGACTAGTTTTTCCACCCAACGGCGCGTGGCGAATCACCAAAATAATCAAACCAAAATCACGCGCCTTTTTTGGGGCGCCCAAACCATTTGGAGAACTAAGTGGCTATTCGTGTTGGCATTAACGGTTTCGGCCGTATTGGACGTAACTATCTTCGCGCCGCTCTTGCAAAGGGCACCGAGCTTGAGATTGTTGCAGTAAACGACCTAAGTGACCCAAAGTCACTTGCTCACCTTCTAAAGTACGACTCTGTAACCGGTCGTCTTCCTCAGGAAGTATCGGTTGATGGTCAGAACATCGTTGTTGGTGGAAACATCATCAAGGTTCTAGCAGAGCGCAACCCAGCCGACCTTCCTTGGGGCGAGCTAGGCGTTGACATCGTTATCGAGTCAACCGGCCGCTTCACCGATGCAGAGGCTGCAAAGGCTCACATCACCGCTGGCGCCAAGAAGGTTCTTATCTCGGCTCCTGCAACCGGCGATGCTGCAACCTTCGTAATCGGTGTAAACGAGCACCTATACGACCCAGCAAACCACCACATCATTTCGAACGCGTCTTGCACCACCAACTGCCTTGCTCCATTCGCAAAGGTGTTCAACGACAACTTCGGCATCGAGAACGGTCTGATGACCACTGTTCACGCTTACACCGCTGACCAGAACCTCCAGGATGGCCCTCACGGCGACCTTCGTCGTGCACGTGCCGCCGGCATCAACATCGTTCCTTCATCAACCGGTGCGGCAAAGGCGATTGGCCTAGTTCTTCCTGAGCTAAAGGGCAAGCTAGACGGTTACGCACTTCGCGTTCCAGTTCCAACCGGTTCAATCACCGACCTAACCCTAGTTTCAAAGACCGACGTCACCGTCGAGCAGATCCAGGCTGCCTACAAGGCCGCTGCGGCATCGGGCCCGATGAAGGGCATCTTGAAGTACACCGAAGACGAGATCGTTTCAAGCGACATCGTTACCGACCCACACTCATCAATCGTTGACGCTGGCCTTATCAAGGTCATCGGCCGTACCGTAAAGATCAGCTCTTGGTACGACAACGAGTGGGGTTACTCAAACCGCCTAGTTGAACTAACCGAACTAGTAGCAAGCAAGCTATAAAGTCATGCGTAAACTCTCAGATCTGCCAAACCTTGACGGTAAGCGGGTAATCATCCGCTGCGACCTAAACGTTCCGCTAGACGGAACCCGCATCACCGATGACGGTCGCATTGTTGCCTCAGTTCCAACCATCAAGTATTTGGTCGATCAGGGCGCCAAGGTCGTCGTTATTTCACACCTTGGTCGCCCAGAGGGTGCGCCTGAAGCTAAGTACTCGCTAGAGCCTGCTGCAAAGCGCCTTGGCGAACTTCTAGGTCAGCCTGTGTTCTTCGCTTCCGACACCGTCGGCAGCGAGGCACGGGGTGCCGTGAAGGCACTCGACAACGGGGGAGTTGTGGTTCTTGAGAACCTTCGATTCAACCCGGGCGAGACCAGCAAGGATGCCGCCGAGCGCGAAGCGTTCGCCGCAAAACTTGCCGAGTTCGGCGAATATTTCATCAGTGACGGCTTCGGTGTAGTGCACCGAAAGCAGGCATCTGTTTATGAACTCGCCAAGGCCCTGCCAAGCGCAGTTGGCCTACTCATCGAGAAAGAGCTCGATGTTCTTACTCGACTAACCAGCACCCCAGAGCGCCCATACGCGGTTGTGCTCGGTGGTTCAAAGGTTAGCGACAAGCTTGGTGTTATCGACCACCTACTACCTACCGTGAACAAGCTTCTCGTCGGTGGCGGAATGGTGTTCACCTTCCTGGCAGCCCAGGGTTACAAGGTAGGGTCAAGCCTCCTCGAGGTAGACCAAATTGACACCTGCAAAGAGTACCTAAAGCGTGCAGCCGAACTAGGCATCGAAGTCATTCTTCCTTCCGACATCGTGGTTGCCTCAAAGTTTGGTGCCGACGCAGAGGTTGCAGTAACTTCTGCCCATGAAATCGAGTCAAGCCCATTCGGCGAAAAGGGTCTAGGCCTCGACATTGGCCCAGAGTCAGCTGCCCGTTTTGCTGCTGAAATTGCATCTTCAAAAACCGTCTTCTGGAACGGCCCAATGGGCGTTTTCGAAATCGATAAATTTGCCAATGGAACCCGTGCGGTTGCCAAGGCTCTAACCGAAGTTCAAGGTCTAAGCGTTGTTGGTGGTGGCGACTCTGCCGCTGCGGTTCGCATCCTTGGATTCTCAGACGACCAGTTCGGTCACATTTCTACCGGTGGCGGCGCTAGCCTCGAGTTCCTCGAGGGCAAAAAGCTTCCCGGCATCGAAGTACTAAACGACTAATAGAAGGGCCACTAAAAAATGGCTAATCGCGTTCCGCTAATCGCTGGCAACTGGAAGATGAATCTCGACCACCAGCAGGCAATTGCCTTGGTACAGAAACTTTCTTGGACTCTGAACGATGCAGACCACGACTACAAGACCACCGAGGTCGTAGTCTTTCCGCCTTTCACCGACATTCGTTCGGTTCAGACTCTCATGGATGCCGACAAGCTAGAGCTTGGTCTAGGTGCACAGGACCTTTCAAAGTTTGATTCAGGCGCTTACACCGGTGAGGTATCGGGAGCGTTCCTAAGCAAACTTGACGTCAAGTACGTTCTCGTAGGCCACTCAGAACGCCGCCAGTACCACTCAGAGGGCGACGATGTAATCCAGGCAAAGACCGCATCTGCTTTCCGCCACGGATTGATTCCAGTGATCTGTGTTGGCGAAACTCTTGAAGAACTTGAGTCTGAGGGTCAAAGCGCCGTTCCGGTTCGCCAGACTCTTGCTGCTCTTGCCGGCCACGACAAACTTGGCGAATTCGTCATTGCCTACGAGCCAGTATGGGCAATCGGCACCGGCAAGGTTGCAACCGCAGAAGAGGCAGCAGCCGTCTGTGGCAAAATTCGTGAGGCGCTGGCCAACGAGTTCGGCGAAGAACTAGCTCAGGCTACTCGCATTCTTTACGGTGGTTCGGTCAAGGCAAACAACGTTGCCGGCTTCCTGCGCAGCACCGAAGTTGATGGTGTTCTCGTGGGTGGAGCCAGCCTAGATGCCGAAGAGTTCAGCGGTATTGCTCGTTTCTTGAAGCACATCGCCCTATAATTTCAGAAGACCGCTACAACTAAAGGATTCCGCGTCATGGCCGCACTACAGATTGCACTTCAGGTGCTTCTAGCAATCACCTCACTTCTTCTAACCCTTCTGATTCTTCTTCACAAGGGTCGCGGCGGCGGTCTATCAGACATGTTCGGTGGCGGCGTTACCTCTGCACTTGGCACCTCTGGTGTTGCCGAGCGCAACCTAAACCGCATCACCATCATCCTGGGTGTGGTTTGGATCGTGGTAATCATCACCCTTGGTCTATTCACCCGCTTCCACCTAGTGGCTTAATTTCTTCGAAATCAACTAGGCATCTCACAAGGAGCTAAGTATGGCTAACGCTGGTTCAGCAATTCGTGGTTCACGCGTTGGCGCCGGCCCGATGGGTGAGGCAGATCGCGGTTATCAGGCTGCTCGCGTTGAGCGCAACTACTACTGCTCAAATGGCCACGCAACCAATCGTGCCTTTGCAGCGAATGTTGAAGCCATTGAGATTCCGGAATTTCTAGATTGCCCAAACTGTGGTTTGCCAGCAGGCCAAGATAAAGACAACCCGCCGGTCATTGCCAAGCACGAACCATACAAGACTCACCTTGCTTACGTAAAAGAGCGTCGCACCGATGACGAGGCAAAAGAGCTTCTAGAAGAGGCAGTTGCCGCAGTGCGCGAGCGTCGTGTTCGCCTGGCAGAAGCTGCTTCAGCAAACGACTAAAAACTAGCTAGCAACCCCAGGTGGTAGCGCCGGCTGTCTGATCAACAAACCACACGGTCTTCTTGACGCCGTGAACGCGCCCAACCGGAAGCGAAGTTGGGTCATCTCCGAACGCCACATTCACTGCATCTGCCTTATCTGCACCGGCAATTGTGAACCAAATCTCATCGGCGGCATTCATCGCCTCGTAAGTGAAGGTCAGGCGCTGTGCCGGCGGCTTAGGTGAGTCGTGCTCGGCAACAATTTGAAGTCCGGCAGCCGGAATCGTTTTACCTGGAAAAAGGCTGTTGATGTGCCCATCAGGGCCCATGCCAAGAAAGACCAAGTCGAAGTGTGGTTTTACCTCGGCAACGTAGGCTGCGAACTGCTCGGCAGCGGCATCCAGGGTAAGGCCGTTATCGGCACTCGGAAAAGGGTGCAATTTCGAAGAGTCAATCTTGATTTTGGAAAAAAGCGCGTTGTGTGCCTGCAGCGAGTTGCGGTCACCATCGGTGGCAGAAACAAAACGCTCGTCACCCCACCAAAAGTTCACGCGGTTGAAGTCAAAGTTAGCCGCACGGTCATGGGCGGCAATCTCGGCGAGTGTCGCAATGCCCACTGTTCCGCCGGTGATCGCAACGTTGGCTTCGGCCTTTACCGCCAGCACCTCGTCCATCTTGACGAAGAACGCTTCGGCAACATTCCGGGCAACCGAGTTGCCATCCTTGAAACGGTTGACGACAACGGTCATTACTTACCGAAACCCTTGGTGATTACCTTGCCAAACAGGTCATCCGGGTCTAAGCGACGGAGGTCTTCGGCCAGGCAGTCGCGGAGGCTTCGGCGTGGAAGGCTAATTTCGCGCGTAGGCTGGGTCGGCTGAATCAAGGTGGCAACGTCAGGCACGTTGCGCACGATTTCAATATCGCCAGATGCGCGGTGAAGCTTTACACCCTTTATACCGGCAACTGCGTGGCCACGATCACTGCGAACAACGTTCACCTTAATTTTTAGCTGAATTTCTAGCCAAGCAGCCAGCAGGTCGGTGCTCGGGGAATCGCTCGCACCGGTTACGTCAATCGCGGTAACCGCGTCGTATGGTGGCTGGTCAAGGATGGCAGCCAACTGGGCTCGCCACAGAGTCAAACGAGTCCAAGCGAAGTCGCTGTCGCCCGGCGTGTAGGTAGCCGCTAGGTGCTTCAAGAAGGCGTTTGGGTCTTTCTGGCTAGCCGCGTCGGTGATGCGGCGGGTCGCAATGCGGCCAATCGACGAGGTAGCGGCCTTCTCAGGGGCCTGATCTGGCCACCAGGCAACCACAGGGGCGTCAGGCAGCAGCAGTCCGGTAACTAGGCTCTCACCGTCGGCAGCAGCCTCTCCGTAGGCACGAAGGACGATTACCTCTGATGCGCCGGCGTCGCCACCGACTCGAATTTCAGCGTCTAGTCGGGCATCTTGTGCACTGGCGTTGACTTCATTTGCCAACACAATGACGCGGCAAGGGTGCTCACGGGAGGCGTCGTTGGCGGCCTTGATTGCACGCTCTAGACCATCCAAGTCGGTTTCGATGATGAGGGTCAGAACGCGGCCAAGAGCAACGGCGCCACCTTCTTCACGGATAGTGACCAAGGCCTTGGAGACCTTGCTGATGGTGGTGTTCGGAAGTGACTTGATCACGGAATTCTCCAAGCTCGGCCGTCGCGAGACAGCATTTCGTCGGCAGATGATGGGCCCCAGGTGCCAGGTCGATATTGCTCTGGCTGGCCAGGCTGCTTGGCCCAATATTCCTCGATTGGGTCAAGAATCATCCAAGAAAGTTCAACTTCACGGTGGCGCGGGAACAGGGGAGCGTCACCCAAAAGCACGTCGAGGATTAATCGCTCGTAAGCCTCAGGGCTAGCCTCGGTGAAAGCGTGACCGTAACCGAAGTCCATGGTCACGTCTCGAACCTGCATGCCAACACCAGGCACCTTAGAGCCGAAACGAATGGTTACTCCTTCGTCAGGCTGCACTCGGATAACCAGAGCGTTTGCACCGAGCGCAGAGGTCTGGCTCTCGGCAAACAACTGCTGCGGTGCACGCTTGAACACAACCGCGATTTCGGTGACTCGACGACCAAGTCGCTTTCCGGCGCGCAGATAGAACGGCACACCAGCCCAGCGGCGGGTGTTGATGTCTAGTCGCATGGCAGCATAGGTTTCTGAGATCGACTCAGGGTTCATGCCGTCCTCTTCGAGGAATCCGAGCACGTTTTCGCCACCCTGCCAACCGCCGGCATACTGGCCGCGAGCGGTGTGCTTACCGAGGTCCTTAGGCAAACGTACGGCAGACAAAACCTTTTCCTTTTCGGCACGAAGGTCATCGGCATCGAATGAAACCGGTTCTTCCATCGCGGTCAAGGCAAGCAACTGTAGCAAGTGGTTCTGGATGACGTCTCGGGCTGCACCGATGCCGTCGTAGTATCCGGCACGACCACCAACACCGATGTCTTCGGCCATGGTGATCTGCACGTGGTCGATGTGGTTGGCATTCCAAAGCGGTTCAAACATCTGGTTCGCGAAGCGAAGGGCAAGGATGTTTTGAACTGTTTCTTTACCTAGATAGTGGTCAATGCGGAACACAGACTCAGGTGGAAAAACCGACTCGACGACATCGTTTAGATCGCGCGAAGACTGCAAATCGTGGCCGAATGGCTTCTCGATAACCACTCGACGGAATTCGTCAGGCTTTGGCGATGCCAAACCGCTGCGAGACAACTGCTGGCAAACCTGAGCAAAAGCCTTTGGCGGGATCGAAAGGTAGAAAGCATGGTTACCGTTGGTGCCACGCTCTTTATCTAGTTTTTCAATGGTCTCTTTGAGGCGGTCAAAAGCCGCATCGTCGTCGAACTCACCTGAAACAAAACGAATACCGGTAGCAAGCTGTTCCCAAACCTCTTCAGACCAGGGCGTGCGGGCATACTGCTTTACGGCTTCTTTCACCTGAGCACCGAAGTCTTGGTCGGCCCAGTCGCGACGGGCGAAACCGACGAGCGCGAAGCCCGGTGGCAAAAGACCGCGGTTGGCAAGGTCGTAGACCGCCGGCATTAGTTTCTTGCGAGAGAGGTCACCGGTAACACCGAAGATCACGAGGCTGCTAGGGCCCGCGATGCGGTTTAGACGGCGATCTGCTGGATCGCGTAGCGGGTTGTTACCCGCAGAGAGCTGACTCATCGAGATTTATATCCTTAAGCGATTGCGTTCTTGATTGCTTCTAGGCCGGCCTTTGCTTCACCCAAGGTAAGGGTTAGCACTGGTCGGCCTAGGGCACCTAGAACCTTGGCGTCACCGGCAGCTTGCGAAGCGATTAGCTCGCCGAAACTGAAGTCACGACCAGGAACCTGGATGTCCTGTGTTGCCTTAGCGATGATCTGAAGGTAAACACCCTGGCGCGGGCCACCCTTGTGGTACTGACCGGTTGAGTGCAAGAAACGAGGAGCCCAACCAAAAGTCACCGGGCGTCGTGTGGCCTTAGCAAAAAGGTCACGAAGCTCGGCGGCCTCTGGAACCGAGGTGCGGTCTAGGTAAGCCTGAACCGAAAGGTAGCCGTCGTCGTCTGAAACCTGAGCCAAGAGCAACTTGATTGCCTCTGCAACAGTTGAAGCCGAACCAAGTTCTAGCGAGGTTGAACGAACTTCGATGCCAACGTTTTCAAACTGAGCTGGGATGACCGCGTCGCGCTGTTCGAGCATGCCGCGTGCTGCAATCTTCGCAGACTCTACGTCTGGCTGGTCAAACGGGTTGATTCCGATTAGTCGGCTAGCGATTACGGTTGCGTACTCCCAAAGTAGGAACTGGGCACCGAGTGGGCCAGAAACCGCAACTTCGTCGCCACCAACGGTGGTTGCATCGGCAACCACGCGAATGGCAAGAAGGTCGGCAAGACCCGAGTGAAGCTCTTGGCTCTTAGGGGCAAGAACAACCGGAAGGATGCCCTTTCCGATCTTGCCAGTTGATTCGGCAATCAGCTGCTCGGCCCAGTCGCCGAACCCAACGATTGGGGTGCCGTCGGTGACGATTCCAATCTTGTCGCGGTAGCCATATTCACCATAGGTCTTGGCCAAGGCCGCACCTAGAACCAGGGCAGGGTTTTCTGCAGAATCGCTGGCTAGAAGGGGGGCGACTTCGCGCGCTTCTGCAAGAAGAGCGGCGACGTCAACGCCGGCTAGACCCGAAGGAACCACTCCAAATGCGGTTAGTGCGCTGTAGCGGCCACCTACGTTTGGGTCGGCGTTGAAGATTCGGTAACCATCGGCCTTGGCTGCGGCCTCCATCGGTGAACCAGGGTCGGTCACGATGACCACGCGGTCGGTCTTGTCGATGCCCGCATCGGTGAAAGCCTTTTCGAAGACGCGCTTCTGCGAGTCGGTCTCAACGGTCGAACCCGACTTGGATGAAACGATGATCGCGGTCTTTTTTAGGTCGCCGCCTAGGGCGTCACCAACCTGATCGGCATCGGTAGAGTCAAGCACAACCAATTCAACGCCGGCGGTGCGAGTGATTACCTCTGGAGCCAAAGATGAACCACCCATGCCGCAAAGCACGAATCGAGTCACACCCTTTGCCGCAAATTCTTCACGAAGTGCGATGATCGAGTCGACTAGGGGAGCAGAGTCGCTTGCAGAGTTAACCCAACCCAAACGGATTGATGATTCAGACTCGGCATCCTTGCCCCAAAGAGTGAAATCTTTGGCAGCAATTCGACTGGCTACCTTGTCGGCAACTAGAACAGGAACAAATTCGGCAACGGCGCCAGAGGCGGTGCCCGAGGTAACTACCTTTAGGGTCATTATTACTTCGCAGCCTTTAGAGCGGTGTCTACGGTCTCGACTAGCTCGTTCCAAGAGATGATGAACTTCTCAACACCCTCTTTTTCAAGCACAACGGTTGCATCGTCTAGCGAAACTCCCGCAGCCGCAACGTTTGCTAGTACTTCACGAGCTGACTCGTAGTTGTTGGTGATTGAAGCAGCAGGAACGATTCCGTGGTCGTATACGGCCTCCATGGTCTTCTCAGGCATGGTGTTTACCAGCTGAGGTGCGACCAATTCGGTGACATACAGGGTGTCTAGGAGGTTTGGGTCCTTTACGCCGGTTGATGCCATAAGTGGGCGCTGAACGTTTGCTCCAGCAGCGGCTAGGTTAGCCCAAGCCGGGGTCGAGAACTCGGCCTCGAAAAGCTCGTAGGCAAGGCGCGCGTTTGCAAGTGCAGCCTGGCTCTTCAATTCTGGGTGACCGGCAGCAACCAAGCGGTTGTCTACTTCGGTGTCAACGCGAGAAACGAAGAATGAAGCAACCGAGTGAATCTTTGAGATGTCGTGACCGGCAGCCTTGGCCTGCTCAACACCAGCGATGTAGGCCGCGATAACTGCACGGTAACGCTCGATAGAGAAAATCAAGGTGACGTTTACGCTGATGCCCTCTGCGATTACCGCGGTGATGGCGTCAAGACCGGCAATAGTTGCCGGAATCTTGATCATGACGTTTTCGCGGTTCACCTTGGCGAAGAGTTCCTTCGCCTGCTTGATGGTGCCTGCTGCGTCATTCGCCAATCCAGGCTCTACCTCGATTGAAACGCGGCCATCGAAACCGTTTGAAGTTTCGTATACGCCAGCAAAGATGTCACACGCGTCTGCGACATCCTTGGTGGTGATCTCAAAGATGGCCTGCTCAGCGGTCACGCCAGCGGCTGCCAACTCGGCAACCTGAGCCTGGTAACCCTCACCCTTGGCAAGAGCGCCAGCGAAGATAGTTGGGTTGGTGGTTACACCCGAAACCGAACGGTTGGTGATTAGGTCGCGAAGGCCGCCTGAGACGATGCGTGAACGAGATAGGTCGTCTAGCCAGATGCTGACGCCGTTTGCTGCTAGCTGGGCTAGTGGGCTGTTTGACATTGTGTTCTCCGTGTTCTTAAAAGTTTGTAAATCGAATGAGGTTTATAGGGCTGCGATTGACTCGCGTGCGGCTGCAACAACAGCCTCTGCGGTCATACCGAACTCGCGGTAGAGGATGGCAGGTGAAGCCGAGGCACCAAAGTGCTCGATTGAAACGCTCTTTCCAAACGGGCCAACATACTTGCTCCAGCCGAGGTTTAGACCGGCTTCAACCGAAACCTTCGCCTTGACCGAAGCCGGAAGTACCTGCTCGCGGTAGGCAGCTGGCTGCTCGTCGAACCACTCGAGGCAAGGGGCTGAAACCACGCGGGTTGCAACACCGGCTGCCTCTAGCTCGAGGCGAGCCTTGAGAGCGATTTCTACCTCTGAACCGGTAGCAATCAAGATGACCTCAGGCTTGCCGTTAGCTGCCTCAAGAAGCGTGTATGCGCCCTTCGCGGTGTTCTCGGCACCGGCGTAAACGGCACCGGTCTCGTCAGCTTCGCCGCGAGCATAAACCGGAAGGTTCTGGCGGCTTAGCGCCAAGCCAGCTGGGCCCTGACGACGCTCTAGAACGGTCTTCCAGGCGTAAGCGGTTTCGTTACCGTCGGCTGGGCGAACCATGTCTAGATTAGGAATCGCGCGCAGCGTGGCTAGCTGCTCGATTGGCTGGTGAGTCGGGCCATCCTCGCCTAGAGCGATTGAGTCGTGGGTCCAGACGAAGATCGAAGGGATGCCCATAAGCGCGGCCAGGCGAACTGCTGGGCGCATGTAGTCGCTAAAGATCAAGAAGGTTCCACCGAATGCGCGGGTGTTTCCGTGCAAAACTATGCCGTTCAAGATCGCACCCATTGCGTGCTCTCGAATACCGAAGTGAAGAACACGACCGTAAGGGTCGGCACTCCACTCGTGAGTTGACCACTCGGTTGGCACGAATGACTTTCCGCCCTCGATGGTGGTCATGTTTGAGTCGGCAAGGTCGGCCGAACCGCCCCAAAGCTCAGGCATAACCTTTGCGATGGCGTTGATTACCTTGCCAGATGCGACGCGAGTAGAAATTGAGCTGCCGCCTTCGAATACCGGAAGTGCAGACTCTAGGCCAGCAGGAGTTTCACCGGCAACGATGCGCTCGAGAAGAGCCTTCTTGTCGGCGTTCTCTGAAGCCCACGCGTCGAATGAAGCCTCCCAGGCAGCGCGTTCACGGTTGAATCGAGATGCATCGCGGGTGTGTTCAAGAACCGCTGGGTCAACTTCGAAGGACTTCTCTGGGTCAAAACCAAGAACGGTCTTGAGGCCAGCAAGTTCTTCGGCGCCAAGTGCAGAACCGTGAATCTTGCCCGAGTTCTGCTTCTTTGGTGATGGCCAACCGATGATAGTGCGCAAGGTAATAAGCGAAGGCTTGTCGCTGACTGCCTTGGCCTTCTCGATTGCGTTGTAGAGCTCTTCGACATCTTCGACGTAGTTGCCGGTCTTCTTCCAGTCAACGGTCTGGGTGTGCCAACCGTAAGACTCGTAGCGAGCGGTAACGCTCTCGGTGAAGGCGATGTTGGTGTCGTCTTCGATTGAGATCTGGTTCGAGTCGTAGATTACGACAAGGTTGCCGAGCTTCTGGTGACCAGCAAGCGATGCGGCTTCGGCGGTAACGCCTTCCTGCATGTCGCCATCGCCGGCAATAACGTAGACGAAGTGGTCGAACGGGCTAGTGCCAGCAGGTGCTGCTGCATCGTATAGACCGCGCTCGTAGCGCGCTGCATAAGCAAAACCGGTTGCAGAAGCAAGGCCTTGACCAAGTGGGCCAGTAGTGATTTCAACACCCTTGGTGTGCCCATACTCTGGGTGAGCCGGGGTAGCTGAACCCCAGGTGCGCAGCGCCTTGATGTCGTCAAGCTCGAGGCCGTAACCATGTAGGAACAACTGGTTGTAGATGGTCAAGGATGAGTGGCCGACCGAAAGAATGAAACGGTCGCGGCCAATCCAGCGGTCGTCTTTAGGGTCGTGACGCATGACCTTGTTGAAGAGTAGGTAAGCAACTGGTGCGAGGCTGATAGCAGTTCCAGGGTGGCCGTTGCCAACCTTCTCTACTGCATCTGCGGCTAGGACTCGGGCAGTGTCAACTGCTCGTGAATCAAGGTCGGTCCATTGGAATGCTGACAAGACAGCTCCTTCGAATTAGTTAGCCAAGCGGCTATGTCTATTAGATTTGGCGCCGTCGCCAGTTGAATGCGGGGAACAGCTGATTTAGCTGAGCGGTTCCTACCTCTAAAAGTCTATACCGACTAGGGGTTTCAGGGCCGTTAAACGCGCTTGGGAATAGTCTTGAGCGGGCTTGATTTAGACTTATACGAAATGAACAAAATCAAGGCCTATATCGCTCTCACGAAACCTCGCGTGATTGAGCTGCTTTTGATTACCACGGTTCCGACCATGATTCTCGCCCAGCAGGGCATTCCTAACCTTTGGCTGGTTCTCGGCACGCTTATCGGTGGCGCACTAAGCGCCGGTTCGGCTAACGCCTTCAACTGTTACATCGATGCCGACATCGACAAGATTATGGGTCGAACCAAGGGGCGTCCGCTGGTTACCGGCGACCTATCAAAGCGCGAAGCTTTCATTTTCTCTTGGGTTATCGGCGTGGCCTCGATTTTGTGGCTGGGCCTGCTCACCAACTGGCTCGCAGCCATGCTGTCACTGGCCGCGATTCTCTTCTACGTTTTCGTTTACACTCTGCTTCTCAAGCGTCGTACGCCTCAAAACATCGTCTGGGGCGGTGCAGCCGGTGCAATGCCAGTTGCAATCGGCTGGGCTGCTGTGACCGGCCGAGTTGACCCGGCAGCTTGGGTGCTTTTCCTAATCATTTTCTTGTGGACTCCGCCGCACTACTGGCCACTATCCATGCGTTATAAAGAAGATTACGCAAGTGCCGGTGTTCCGATGCTGCCAGTCGTGCGCAACGCAACCACGGTAGCTATTCAAATCATTCTTTACGCTTGGGCACTTGTTGCCTCGACTTTGCTTTTGATTCCGGTAGCCCACATGGGTTGGGTCTACACGGTTGTTGCCGTGGTCTCTGGCGCTTGGTTTGTCGTTGAGGCCTACCGCCTTTATCGCCAGGGCATCAGCGGAGAGGTTAAGAACCCGATGCGCTTATTCCACATGGCCAATTCTTATCTGACCCTGCTTTTCGTGGTCATCGCAATCGACCCGCTACTGCCGTTCTAACTCGTTTCTCCGCTATTTTTCGGGAAACTCCGCCTTCAAAACCTTGATCTCGGCCAATCTGGCAAGTGCATCGTCACGCTCAACCGAATGATCAACAATCGGAGCCGGATAACCGTGAATTAGCCCATCGAGGCGGTTCCACGGTTCGTGAATTCCGTCATCCCAGATGTGTGCCAACTCAGGAACGTACTTGCGAACATAGTCACCACGAGGGTCAAATTTGTAGCCCTGCAAGATCGGGTTAAATACTCGGTAGTAGGGCGATGCGTCGGTACCACAGCCGGCAGTCCACTGCCATCCGTGAGCGTTCGAAGCTGGGTCGAAGTCGGTGAGGCATTCCTCAAACCAGGCTGCGCCACGCTGCCACTCGAGGTGCAAATCTTTGACTAAGAACGACGCGACAATCATGCGCACCCGATTGTGCATCCAACCGGTTGTCATTAGTTGGCGCATGCCGGCATCGACCATTGGATAGCCGGTTTTGCCAGCCTTCCAGGCCTCGAATCGCGCCTCAGCTTCGGCTCCGGTGTCGTAGCGCATATCTGCAAAACGTGGCTCGTAATACTCGGTCGTGGTGTGCGGGTTGCGCCACAGCACGTCGGCGTAAAACTCACGCCAAGCGATTTCCTTGCGAAAGACATTGTGTCCGGGGGAGTCTGCCAACTCTGCAAGCAGGGTGCGAGGGTGAATTTCACCAAAGGCAAGGGCATGGCTCAGGTGTGATGTTCCACTCACATCGGCGCGGTTTCGCATTTCGTCGTAGCTAAACAAAGCGCGTTTCTTGAATCGCTCCCAGGTGCGCAGCGCATAGGCCTCACCGGCTTTAATTTCGAAAGGCGAATCTTTCGACGGAGTTGGTCGCCCCTGGCAGGGCTCTGCAATAATCCATTTGTGGCCGACTTCGGCGAGCGCCTCTGGCTTTGACCAACCAAGCTCAAACCAGCGCTTGAAAAACGGCGTGTAAACCTTGTAAGGGCTGCCATCCGGCTTGCCAACCGCTCCCGGGTCAACTGCATAGTAGCTACCGGTGAGGTCCAAGAAGATGCCAACCTCGGCGAGCGCCACACCAACAGCGTTCTGTTCGGCTACGCCGGCCGGGTCGAATGCACGGGTGGCGTGCACGGTCTGAGCATTAGCTTTCTGCGCAGCCGAAACGATTGCGTTGGCGACTGTCACGCCTAAATCAACTGATGCGTGGCGAATGGCGAGCATTCGACCCATCGACGCACCTAGCGCATCTAGCGAAGCCACCAGCGAGTGCTGGCGAATACCACTTAGCGCATAGAAGTAATCGAGATCAAGTGCATAGATAGGGGCTACCTTGCTATCGCCATCGGTCACGCTGCAACGGATGGCCGCATTCAGTGCAGGGTTGTCGTTTAGTCGCAGGTCTCTACGAAACCAAAACACTCGAGACATGGTTACTTCACCTGCGCTCGAGGCTTACCTCTGACGACTAGCCACTGAAAGGTAAGCAGCGAACAGAGACTTGCGGCACCGAGCATGTGAATGCCAACTAGCAAAGGTGGCACTCCTAAACGCGCCTGAGCCACACCGATGATTGCCTGAAGAGTTGCTGTCGCGAGTAGTCCGGTAAGCACCTTCGACTGGAAGCTACCGGCGAACTTGCCATCCCTGCGAATCAATAGGCCGAGCTGCATGATTATGAGAGTGATCATTAGGTAAGCCGGGTAACTGTGAAAGTGCTGCCATACCGATAGATCTAAACCATTGCGAATACTGTTGGCGTCACCCGAGTGAGGCCCCGCGCCGGTTACCAGCACACCGACAACCACGGCTACGGCCCCGCTAGCGGCAATACCGTTAGCAAATGACCAAATGGTTGGAGATACCGGGGTGTGCTCGGTTGCGATTGCTCGCCAAACCAGCACCGAAGCCATTGCAATCATGTAACCGCTGAGTACAAAGTGAGCACCAACCAACCAAGGGTTTAGCTTGGTCAACACCGTGAAGCCACCGAGAACCGCCTGAGCAGGAATACCCAGACCCAGGATGAGCGCCGGGGTGAACAATCCCTGACGCAGTGACTTACCTAGGCGCAAAACGGTCACAAAAGTGAGTACGGCCACAACCGCAAGCACGAAGGTCAAAAGTCGGTTGGCGAATTCGATGATTCCGTGAATGCCCATCTCTGGGGTGGTGACCAACGAGCCGGTGGTGCACTTAGGCCAGGTTGGGCAACCAAGGCCAGAACCGGTTAGGCGCACAACGGCGCCGGTAACCACAATAAGCACCTGGCTGATCAGCGACGCCCAGACGTAGAGGGGAATTCGGGCGGCCGAAAACAATGGGCCGTTTAGAACTCGTGTAATCAATCCTCTAATCAAGCGAATCTGTACCTTTCGTGGTGTTTGGGTCTTACATTCCAACCAAGTGCGAAGTAAACTTATGCCTAGTTTCAAAGGTTTTTCGGCAATGAAGCCGGTTTAAGACACTTCTAGTCTGACACAGCAAATCTTCTCCTAAAAAGGCCCCTGGCCATGGGAATGAACCGCGCACCGCACCAGTTGAAACGAATGACTTCACGGGTCGAGAGAACCACTCGAATCCGAAAATATAGAGGAGGCCGGCTTGTCCGACATCATCATCGAACGACCAGAACTAGACAGCCTTGGCGTCTACGAATTTGGTTGGTCAGACTCAGACGCAGCAGGCACCAATGCGCGCCGCGGAATCAACGAAGAGGTCGTTTCTGACATCTCTGGCAAGAAGAGTGAGCCGGCATGGATGCTGGAACGTCGCCTTCGCGGCTATGAGTACTTCCTCAAGAAGCCAATGCCAACCTGGGGTTCAGACCTTTCGGGCATCGACTTTGACAACATCAAGTACTTCGTTCGCTCGACCGAAAAGCAGGCGACCAGCTGGGAAGACCTTCCAGACGATATCAAGAACACCTATGAGCGTCTCGGCATCCCAGAGGCAGAGCGCAGCCGTCTAGTTGCCGGCGTTGCAGCTCAGTACGAATCTGAGGTTGTTTACCACCAGATTCGCGAAGACCTTGAGGCCCAGGGCGTCATCTTCCTAGACACCGACACGGCATTGAAAGAGCACCCTGAGATCTTCCAGGAGTACTTCGGCACCGTCATTCCTGCCGGAGACAACAAGTTTGCTGCTCTAAACACCGCTGTTTGGTCGGGTGGCTCGTTCGTTTACGTCCCTAAGGGCGTTCACGTCGAGATTCCACTTCAGGCTTACTTCCGCATCAACACCGAAAACATGGGCCAGTTTGAGCGCACCTTGATCATCGCGGATGAAGATTCATACGTGCACTACATCGAGGGTTGCACCGCACCGATTTACAACTCAGACTCGTTGCACTCTGCAGTAGTTGAGATCATCATCAAAAAGGGTGCTCGCGTTCGTTACACGACCATCCAGAACTGGTCAAATAACGTCTACAACCTGGTTACCAAGCGTGCAATCTGCCACGAGGGCGCAACCATGGAGTGGATCGACGGCAACATCGGTTCGAAGGTAACCATGAAGTACCCAGCCGTCATCCTTGCCGGTGAGCACGCCCGTGGCGAGACCCTATCGGTAGCGTTTGCCGGCGAAGGTCAGCACCAGGATGCTGGAGCCAAGATGATTCACCTTGCTCCTTACACCAGCTCTTCGATCGTCTCTAAGTCGATTGCTCGTGGCGGTGGCCGCACCTCATACCGCGGCGAAATCCGTGTCATGCCTGGCGCACACCACTCGGCAAATACCGTTCGCTGTGACGCTCTCTTGGTAGACACCATTTCACGTTCAGACACCTACCCTTACGTTGACGTTCGCGAAGACGATGTTTCAATGGGCCACGAGGCAACCGTTTCACGCGTCAGCGAAGAGCAATTGTTCTACCTACAGTCACGCGGAATGCCAGAAGACGAAGCGATGGCGATGATCGTTCGCGGTTTCATCGAGCCAATCGCCAAGGAACTACCGATGGAATACGCTCTTGAGCTCAACAAGCTCATCGAAATGCAGATGGAAGGGGCTGTCGGCTAGTGACAACCTCAAACTCAACCGTTCCGGCACAGCACGGAATGGCAGAACACAGTCATGGCGCGGGAGTGCCAATCCAGATTCGCAGTGCACGTCTGCGCTCGGCAGATGTTGCCGACTTTGGCCCGGTTAGTCGCGTCGAAGAGCAGTACCGCTACATCACCAGCGAGCGTCTAGCCGGTCTAGACGCTGACGTCTTGGATGAGTACATCGGCGACATCTCAATCAAGCACCCTGAGGGCGTAACCACCGCCTGGGTTGGCTCTGAGCACCCATCGTTCGGCGCAGCCGGTCTTCCTGAAGACCGTCCAAGCGCTGCAGCCTGGGGCTCGGCAGAGCAGGCCTACCTGGTCACTCTTCCAGGCGACGCCACGGCTGACTGCGAAGTACAAATTGGCATCAATTCAGAGACCGAAACTCCGAGTGCGCTGCACATCATCATCGATGCCAAGCCATTCTCACGCGGCACCGTCATCCTTGACCACAAGGGTTCTGCGGTGCTCGGCGAGAACGTTGAAATCATCGTCGGAGACGAAGCTGAGATCACCGTTATCTCGATTCAAGACTGGGATACCTCGGCGGTTCACAACTCTGCACAGTTCGCAAAGCTTGGCCGCAACTCAAGGCTTCGCCACATGGTGGTAAGTCTTGGCGGAAAAACCCTGCGCGTTTCTACCTCGGCGGAATTCACCGCTACCGGTGGCGATGTTGAGCTTTTGGGTATGTACTTCGCCGATGCCGGACAGTACATCGAAAACCGCTTGTACGTTGACCACGCCGTGCCGAACTGTAAGTCACGAGTTACCTACAAGGGTGCGCTCCAGGGCGACAAGGCTCACACCGTATGGGTAGGTGACGTACTCATCCGCATGGCGGCCGAGGGCACCGACACCTACGAGTTGAACCGCAACCTTCTTTTGACCGATGGAGCCCGCGCCGACTCGGTGCCAAACCTAGAAATCGAAACCGGAAAGATTGAAGGTGCTGGCCACGCCAGCGCCAGCGGTCGCTTCGACGACGAACAGCTCTTCTACTTACAGGCTCGCGGAATCAACGAACGTGAGGCTCGTCGCCTCGTGGTTCGCGGCTTCCTAAACGAAATCATCCAGAAAATCGGCAACGAAGAAATCGAGAGCCGTCTTTCGGCTTCGATTGAGGCTGAACTTGAAAGGAGCGGCTCCTAATGGCAGTTCGCATTTGCGCAGTTGAAGACATCAAGTTGGGTAAAGCCATCCGTGTAAAGGTTGGCGACGATGCAATCGCTATCGTTCGCACCAAGGCCGATAAGGTTTTCGCACTAGACGACAAGTGCTCACACGGCGAAATCTCGCTGAGCGAGGGCTTCGTTGACAACGAGACCATCGAGTGCTGGGCCCACGGTGCCAAGTTCTCACTCGAGACCGGTGAGGCGCTTACCTTGCCAGCCTTCGAACCAGTAGCCAAATACGAGGTAATCATCGACAACGGTGACATCTTCCTCGAAATCGACGCCGACTAATCCAAGACTTCAAAACAAAGAAAACGAGCTAATCATGGCAATTCTTCAGATCAAGAACCTACACGTCACCGTAGAGACCGAGCAGGGCACCAAAGAGATTCTCAAAGGTGTTGACCTCATCATTCGAAGTGGCGAGTCACACGCAATCATGGGCCCTAACGGTTCTGGCAAGTCAACCCTTGCCTACACAATCGCTGGTCACCCAAAGTACACCGTCACCGAGGGTGAAATCCTTCTAGATGGCGAAGATGTCCTAGAGATGTCAGTTGATGAGCGCGCACGCGCGGGTCTCTTTTTGGCGATGCAGTACCCCGTAGAGATTCCAGGTGTTTCAGTTTCTAACTTCCTTCGCACCGCAAAGACCGCAATCTCGGGCGAGGCTCCTGCGCTTCGCACCTGGATCAAGGACGTTCGTGGCGCAATGGACGCGCTAAAGATGGACAATACCTTCACCGAGCGCAACGTCAACGAGGGCTTCTCTGGTGGTGAGAAGAAGCGTCACGAGATTCTTCAGCTCGAGCTTCTGAAGCCGAAATTTGCTGTGCTTGACGAGACCGACTCGGGTCTTGACGTAGATGCATTGAAGATCGTCTCTGAGGGCGTAAACCGCGCTAAGGAAGCAAACGACTTTGGTCTTCTGCTAATCACTCACTACACCCGAATCCTGAAGTACATCAAGCCAGACTTCGTGCACGTTTTCGTTGCCGGCAAGATTGCTGAGCAGGGTGGCCCAGAGCTAGCCGACCGCCTAGAGGCCGAGGGCTACGACCGTTACGTAAAGGCATAATTCTTGTCTGAACTAGAACTAGAGCCAGCCAAGTATGACCAGGTCATCGAAGCGCTCAAGGATGTAATCGACCCAGAGATCGGCGTAAACATTGTCGACCTCGGCTTGATCTATGGCCTGAACAAGGCCGAAGACGAAAGTCTATTGATCAACATGACCCTAACCTCGGCCGGCTGCCCTCTGACCGATGTCCTTGAAGAGCAGACCGCAGAAGCCTTGGATGGCGTCGTCGATGCCTTCCGAATCAACTGGGTCTGGATGCCACCTTGGGGCCCTGAGAAGATCACCGAAGATGGCCGCGAACAAATGCGCGCCATCGGGTTCTCGATCTAACCTTTTCAAACAACAAACCCGGTCAGCCTCGAGCCTTTTGAAGTAACGAGGGTAGACTGGGTTTTTTGCTGGCCAGGATTATTGCCAGCCCAATCAACAAACTACGGAGACATTCATGATTAGCGTGCGCGATCTAGAGATCCGCATTGGTGCACGCGTGCTGATGTCTGAAGTGAACTTTCGCGTAGACAAGGGTGACAAAGTCGGCCTCGTTGGCCGTAACGGTGCCGGTAAAACGACACTCACCAAGATTCTTGCCGGCGACGGCCAGCCATCCAAGGGTTTCGTTGACCGCGGGGGAGAGATCGGCTATCTGCCCCAAGACCCACGCAGTGGTGACCCAGAAGAACTAGCTCGCACTCGCATCTTGAACGCTCGAGGTCTCGGTGATATCGCAGCCGAAATGGTTAAGTGCACCGAAGACATGGGCAGCATCGAAGAGGCCGTCTACAACAACGCCATGAATCGCTACTCAGAACTCGAGGAGCTCTTTCAGGCTGCCGGCGGATACGCCGCAGAGGCAGAGGCCGCGACCATTGCGAGCAATCTAAACCTCAAGGACCACATCCTCGATCAGCCGCTCAAGACCCTTTCGGGTGGTCAGCGTCGCCGCATTGAGCTTGCCCGAATCTTGTTCTCGAATGCCGAAACCATGATTCTCGATGAGCCAACTAACCACTTAGATGCCGACTCGGTGGTTTGGCTACGCGAGTTCCTAAAGGGTTACCAGGGCGGGCTGATTGTGATCAGTCACGACGTGGAATTGGTTGAAGAAACCGTAAACCGCGTGTTTTACCTTGACGCAATGCGTTGCGTAATCGACATCTACAACATGGGCTGGCGCCAGTACCAGAAGGCCCGCGAGACCGATGAAGAGCGTCGCAAACGTGACCGTGCAATTGCCGAGAAGAAGGCAACCACGCTGCAGATTCAGGCGGCCAAGTTCGGCGCTAAGGCATCCAAGGCTGTTGCTGCTAAGCAGATGGTTCGCCGTGCCGAGAGCCTATTGAGCGGCTTGGATGACGTTCGCGAAGTCGACCGCGTGGCAAAGATTAAGTTCCCAGACCCAGCCCCTTGTGGTCGCACCCCATTGATGGCCGAGAACCTGAGCAAGAGCTATGGCTCGCTTGAGATTTTCACCGCCGTCGACCTAGCCATCGATAAGGGTTCGAAGGTAGTCATCATCGGTATGAACGGTGCCGGTAAGACCACGATGCTTCGCATGCTCGCCGGTCTCGACACTCCAGACACAGGAAAGGTCGTACCTGGCCACGGTCTCAAGGTGGGTTACTTCGCCCAGGAGCACGAGACCCTAGACGTTTCTAAGTCGGTTCTCGAGAATATGCAACGTGCGGCGCCTCAGCTTGCCGACACCGATGCCCGCAAGGTTCTAGGTTCATTCCTGTTCACCGGTGACGATGTTAACAAGCCAGCCGGCGTGCTCAGTGGTGGCGAGAAGACTCGTTTGGCTCTGGCCTCGCTGGTGGTTTCATCAGCAAACGTTTTGCTCTTGGATGAGCCGACTAACAACCTTGACCCGGCTAGCCGTGAAGAGATTCTTCGCGCGCTAAGCACCTTCACTGGCGCAGTTGTTTTGGTGTCTCACGACGTGGGCGCGGTGCTCGCGCTAAACCCGGAACGTGTATTGATTTTGCCTGATGGCGATGAAGACCACTGGAACGACGGTTACGCCGACCTAATCTCGCTTAGCTAGTTACCCGAGGCGGACAGCAAAATGATGTCTTCGGCGGCATTGTCTTCGTCGCCGACCTTCTTACGGGTTTTCGGGCGATAGTTCGGGTCGCTTGCCAATCGTTTGAAATGGATTTCTTGGCGCACTGCCCAGACCAGCGCCATAAAAGCTAGAACGGCAAAAACAATCCATTGCATGGCATAGCTCAGGTGGTTGCCTTCATCGAGTTGTGGCCGTGAAAGCAGCTTAGGTAGCCCAGCTTTTGCCCACGTATTCTCACCCAGCGCCAGGTAAAAGTCGGTTACCGCGCGGTCTTTGATGCCAGTCTTCTTGACAAAAGTTGCCACGTTTATCGTCGCAATCTGCCCGGCAGGTGCTTCACGATCGAGGGTTGGCTCGGCAGGGCGCACTCGCCCCCAAATGGTCTGCGTTTCAAGACTCGGCTTCGGAAAGTCCTTGGGCGGGTTTAGTCGGTCGTCGGCCGGCAACCAACCGGCTTGGATGGCCAAAATCAAACCATCTTCACGCTGAAACGGAATCAACTCAAGAAAACCAGGAGTGCCATCGAGTGGTCGGTTTCGAACCAACAACGTGTTTCCAGGCAAAAAGTGCCCGGTTAGCTTTATCGGCAGCCATTCATCCTTGGCCAGATAACTAGTTGAAGTCAGCTCGATCGGTTGGCGGTCGTAATTTGCCGCCAGTTGCTGCATTTTTCCCAGAGCCTCGGTGCGGCGGTTGAACTGCCAATTCGATAGAAACCCGCAAGCGATGGCAAAGATCACGGCGAGCAGAAACCAGGCAACCCAACGGCGCCAGGAATCTGAAAGGTAGTTCATCTGTGCTTTCTAAAAAGGAACGGCCGCGATGAAAAACCCGCGGGTCTCTAAATAGTCAACCAGAAAGCTGAGGTGCTCGTCGCAAGCAAGCCAGGTTTTCACGCGATCTTCGCTGTGAATCTTAGGGTTTCGCCAATTGAGCTGATGAGTCGCCAGTGCCAAGCAGCCTGCTCTCGAGCACTTGTCTACGGTTAAATCTTGACCCAGCAACCGCTATTCACCCTCAGGCTTGGTCGTCGAGACAAAGGCGTCCGCGCTGATTTTCAGTGTTGGAGCGACGACAGCGGTGGGCTTTGATTTGACCTCACCTTCACCCTTGGCGTTGGCTAGCACTACTGCGAAATAAGGCAAGAAGATGGCTCCAGCGAAGAAGATCCACATCATCCAACCCTGAACAAACACGGCAAGGATGATGCAAATAACTCTGACAATCTGTGAAATCAGGTATTTCTTCATTCTCTCGCGACGTTCATCGTCGGGGGATTGACCCACCGAGGTGACGCTTTGAGGCTTGCTCATTTGGAGCCTTTCATGAAGTCATTGCGCGCGGAAGGGGCTTGAAATCAGCCCAAAACGGTACACTTGCTCTTGTCCCAAGCGCTACTTTTCAAATTGTATTCCCAAGAGAGATAACCCCGATGAGCACACCTAGAACTGTCTTAGTTACCGGCGGAAACCGCGGCATTGGCCGATCGATTGCCGAAGAATTTGTTCGCCAGGGTCACCGGGTTGCAGTTACCGTGCGAAGTGGCGAAGGCCCGGCGGGAACCCTAAGCGTGAAAGCAGACGTGACCGACCCGGCATCACTAGATGCAGCCTTTGCCGAGGTCGAAGAGAAGCTAGGTGCGGTCGAAATTTTGGTTGCCAACGCAGGCATCACTCGCGACACCCTGCTGATGCGAATGACCGACGAAGAGTTTGAAGAAGTCATCAACACCAACCTAAATGGCGTTTTCCGCGTTCTGCGCCGCGCCACAAAGGGCATGATCAAGGCTCGTTTTGGTCGCGTTATTTTGATTGGCTCAGTGGTTGGCCTTCTAGGCTCTGCCGGCCAAGTTAACTACTCGGCCGCTAAGTCTGCACTGGTAGGCATGGCCCGTTCGGTTACCCGTGAGCTTGGTGCGCGCGGTATCACCGCCAACGTTGTTGCACCCGGCTTCATTGACACCGACATGACCGCAGCTCTTCCTGAAGCCCAGCAAGACGAATACAAGAAGAAGATTCCTGCCGGCCGTTTCGCTCAGCCTGAAGAAGTTGCCAAGGTTGTTGCCTGGTTGGCATCCGACGAGGCTAGCTACATTTCTGGCGCAGTGATTCCGGTTGACGGCGGCCTAGGAATGGGCCACTAAGTTATAGCCCGAGTTTCTCGGTCAACTTCGATAGGTCATTACCTTCAAGGATGAAGTCTGCGTGCTCACGCACGATTGGCTTGCAGTTAAAACCAACTCCTAGTCCGGCAACCGCCATCATCGAAAGATCGTTTGCACCATCGCCTACCGCGACGGTGTTTTCAATCGGAGTGTTCGTTGCGGTAGCCCACTCGAGCAGTGCATCAGCCTTTGCCTGGCGATCGATAATTGCGCCGATAACCTTGCCGGTCAAGAAGCCATCAACAACTTCTAGCTGGTTCGCGCGAGCAAAATCGAGTTCGAGAATCTCGGCTAGGGGAGTCAGCAGCTGATTGAAGCCTCCAGAGACGGCACCCACTTTGCCGCCGGACTGGTGAACCGCATCAATCAAGCGCTTGGCGCCGGTGGTCACGGTTATGCGCTTCTGTACGTCGGCAAAAACCGATTCTGGCAAACCGGCAAGTGTATTGACTCGTTCAATCAGGCTCTCGGCGAAATCTAGCTCGCCAGCCATGGCGCGTTCGGTAACAGCTGCCACTTCAGCGCGCTTGCCAGCAACGTCGGCTAATAATTCGATGACTTCATCTTCGATGAGAGTTGAGTCAACATCGAAGACAACTAAAAACTGGGTCACGGAGTAACCAGAACGCCCTTTCCAACCACGGTAATACCCGAGTCGGTGACGAAGAATCCACGGTCAAGATCACGCTGTTTGTCGACACCGATCGATGCGCCGTCGGCTACTACGACGCTCTTGTCGAGAATAGCCTTTCGAACGGTGCAATCGCGGCCAATTTGAACTCCGTCGAGAATAATCGAGTCGGTTACCAAAGCACGTGAATGAATGCGAACATTTGGCGACAGCACGCTTCGCTCAACAATTCCGCCAGACACAACGGTGCCAAGCGAGACGATTGAATCGGTGGTGCGACCCTGGTTGCCCTCACCGTCGTGCACAAACTTGGCCGGTGGCAAATTGATTTGCTGGGTGTGAACTGGCCACTCGGCGTTGTAAAGGTTGAATACCGGCATCACCGAAATTAGGTCCATGTGTGCTTCGTAGTAAGAGTCCATTGTTCCCACATCGCGCCAGTATGAGTGGTCGCGTTCGGTAGAACCTGGAATCTCGTTGTAGGTGAAGTCGTAAACACCGGCATCCTCGCGGCTAACCATGTAAGGAACGATGTCACCACCCATGTCGTGAGAAGAATCTTCAAGAGTGCCGTCGTGTTCGATTGCATCAATCAAGGCCTGGGCGGTGAAAACGTAGTTACCCATAGAAGCTAGAACTTCGCCAGGTGAATCTGGGAGACCCTTTGGGCTTGCCGGCTTCTCCTTAAACTCTGCAATCTTGGAGTGATCTTTGTCATCAACTTCGATTACACCAAACTGGTTGGCGAGGCTAAGCGGCTGGCGAATGGCAGCAACGGTTACTCCGCGGCCCGACTTCACGTGAGCCTCAATCATCTGGTCGAAGTCCATTCGGTAAACGTGGTCGGCACCGACAACAACCACGATGTCTGGTCGCTCATCACTGAGCAGGTTCATGCTCTGCAGAATTGCGTCGGCCGAACCAGAGAACCAGCGCTTGCCCAGGCGTTGCTGTGCAGGCACAGACGCCACGTAGGCGCCAAGCAGAGGTGACATGCGCCAGGTCTGCGAAATGTGACGGTCGAGGCTGTGTGACTTGTACTGCGTCAATACGACAATGCGACGAAGACCCGAATTGATCAGGTTCGATAAAGCGAAGTCGATAAGACGGTAGCTGCCCCCAAATGGAACCGCTGGCTTTGCGCGGTCCGCAGTCAAAGGCATAAGACGCTTGCCCTCGCCACCAGCGAGAACCATTCCAAACACACGTAATGCACTCATGTTTCAAATGTTATTCGGCAAATGTGTCGGCGGAGTAACATAACGGCATGAGAATCGACTTGATCAGCAAGGAATATCCACCTGCCATTTACGGTGGAGCAGGCGTGCATGTGGCGGAACTAGTGAGAGTTTTGCGCAGACACATTGATGTTCAGGTGCGATGCTTTGGCGAAGAACGTAATGAAAAAGATACATTCGCATACCGTCACACCAGCGAGTTTGACAACGCAAATGGTGCTCTACAGACCATGGCGGTCGACCTAAGCATGGTTTCAGACATTGCCGGAGCCGATCTCGTGCACTCGCACACTTGGTATGCAAACTTCGCGGGGCAGGTGGCCGGAACCCTGCACGGAATTCCGCATTTGATTACCGCGCACAGCCTAGAACCGCTTCGCCCCTGGAAAGAGCAGCAGCTCGGCGGGGGATACCGCCTTTCATCCTGGGTTGAACGCACCGCCTATGAGGGCGCCACGGGAATAATCGCGGTGTCAGACGGCATGCGCAAAGACATTTTGCGGGCCTATCCGCAACTAGACCCAAACAAGATTTCAGTAGTTCACAACGGAATTGACCTGGACGCGTTTCAGGCGGCCGATAACCCAGACTTGGTGCGCGCTAATGGAATTGACCCGGATAAGCGCAGTGTGGTGTTCGTGGGTCGAATCACCATGCAAAAGGGCCTCCCATACCTAATCAAGGCCGCCCGCGACCTTCCGAGCGACGTTCAGTTGGTGCTGTGTGCGGGTGCGCCAGACACTCCTCAGATCTTGCAAGAGGTTACCGACCTTGTGACCGAACTTCGCAAGCACCGCGCCAACGTCATCTGGGTCGAAAAGCACGTCAACCGAGCTGAATTAATTGCAATTCTTTCTGCGGCAACCGTTTTTGCTTGCCCGTCAATTTACGAACCGCTGGGCATCGTGAACCTCGAGGCTATGGCCTGCGGCACTCCGGTGGTTGCTACCGCTACTGGCGGCATTCCAGAGGTTGTTGCCCATGGCGAAACGGGCCTTTTGGTTCCGATCGAGCAGGTTCAGGATGGCAGCGGCAAGCCGCTTGATGAGGCAAAGTTTGTGGCCGATTTTGCTGCCGCGCTAAACCAGATGCTTGAACACCCGCAGTTGGCAGAATTTGGCGCAGCCGGTCGCCGTCGAGTCGAAAATCACTTCAGCTGGGACAGCATCGCAGAACAAACTATTCGCGTCTATGAGAAAGCAATCGCCGGAAACCTCTAGGCTAAAAGCATGTCCCGCGTTATTGATCTAAACAATGTCACTGTGGTGCGCGATTCGCGCCCAATTCTCAACAATGTCGACTGGCAGGTTGAGTCTGATCAGCGTTGGGTGATTGTTGGTCCAAACGGAGCCGGAAAGACCACGCTTCTTCGCGTAGCCGGTGCTCAGATTCACCCATCAAGCGGCCAGGCAACCATCTTGAACGAACGCCTTGGCGAAATCAACGTGTTTGAACTTCGCACCCGCATTGGTTTTGCGTCTAGCGCGCTGGCCTCTCACATTCCAAACTCAGAAACAGTTTTGAACGCTGTAATGACAGCCAGCTATGCCGTTACCGGTCGCTGGAATGAGAAGTACGACGACATCGATGAGCGTCGCGCGCGTCGCGTTCTCAACGAATGGGCTCTCGAGAACTTCGCCGACCGCTCTTTTGGCACTCTTAGTGACGGAGAGCGCAAGCGCACCCAAATCGCGCGTGCGGTTATGCCAGACCCTGAACTTTTGCTCTTGGATGAGCCCGTGGCCAGCCTTGACCTAGCCGCTCGCGAACAAACCATCAGCATCATCGGCCAGTACGCCTCTGCACCACTGGCACCGGCCATGGTTATGGTTACTCACCACCTCGAGGAAATCCCAGCCGGCTTCACTCACGCGCTAATTCTGCGCGAGGGTCAGGTTTATGCGGCCGGCGAAATCCGCGAGACCCTAACTTCAACCAAGATCTCTGAAGCTTTCGGCTTCGGCGTCGAGGTTGACTATGCCGACGGCCGCTACCGCGCCCGCGCCAAGCACTAAAAAGATTCAGAAATAGTGCTTTGACCGGCACTGCCATTCTGTTATGCTTGACCCTTGGTGCTATTTAGCCACCACCCCAAAGTTTTTTACAGAAATCCGTTAGAACAACTAGGAAGTTACCCATGAAGGCAGACATTCACCCAAAGTACGAGACCGTTGTATTCCGCGACTTGGCCTCGGGTGTAGCGTTCCTTACTCGCTCAACCGTGTCAAGCAGCAAGACCATTGAGTGGGAAGACGGCAACAGCTACCCAGTTTTCGACGTTGAAATCTCTTCAGCTTCGCACCCGTTCTACACCGGTAAGCAGCGCATCATGGACACCGCCGGCCGCGTCGAGCGCTTCAACGCTCGTTACAAAGGCTTTGGTGCATAAGGGTAAACCCTTATTGCACATGGCTTTGGCGCGTAAACAGCTAACCAAAACAAGCTTCGGTATCTAATACATACCGCGGGACCAGGGATGTCCACACATCCTCAGGTTGAGATAGAAAAACCTCGCTTCGGCGGGGTTTTTCTTTTAACCAAATGTTTTTGGGTGGGGGAGTATCGCTAGAGCTTTAGCGGCCAACCGCGTTTGCTGGTGAAATCTGGATTGTTCCGGCGCATGAACGACTCGAAGTCGGCATCCAAATAGTCACTCCAACCAACCTGAAGGTCGTGAAGTTCCGCGGCGGTGTCAGGTAGTTCGGCGGCCCAACGACGAGCAATTGCCTGTGCCACTCGGCCGGCAGCAACGGCGTCAGCGGTGGCGTTATGCGCATCGTCCAAGGCAACGTGATAGAACTCGGCTGCATTTTCGAGACGACGCTTTCCCTTGCGGTACTTGTCTTTGAACTTGTCGATCACCAACGGATCGATGATTGGCCCCGGGTCGGCTAGGGGAGTCAGACCGTGACGCAGGGCTTCAAAATGCAAAATCGTGAAGTCATATGGCGCGTTATAGGCAACGACTGGAATTCCTCGGTGGAAGAAACCTCGAATCGTTTCGAGCAGCTCTGAGACGACATCGGCCGCCGGGCGGCCATCCCTGCGCGCCATCTCAGTGGTTACGCCGTGCACATCGCTGGCCTGGGTTGGAATCTCTATCACCGGGTCGGCCAGCCACTCGCTGTTTTTACCAGTGATCTGACCGGCGGCATCGAGTTCAACAGCGCAGGCTGTGACAATGCGAGCATCGGTTAGGTCTAGGCCGGTGGTCTCTAGGTCGAAAACCGCGATGTTTTGAGCCCAGACCGGAAGGTCTGGCGTGAACTCGAAGCTCAGTTGCTGATCAGTCATACCTAAAGGCTATTGACTACTACCGACAAAGTCCGGCGCCACGAGCAACCTCGAGAGCAGCTTTCGAGAGATTCAAACTAAAAATGTGAAGGCCGGGTGCACCAGCGTCAATTAGATCTCTGGCGAGTTGAATCGAATAATCCATGCCAATAATGCGCGCTTCGGCATCGCTAGCGTTTTCGAGTTTCTTCATCAGCTCCGCGGGAATGGCCGCACCGCTCATCTCTGCCATGCGAACAACCTTGGCCGCGTTGCCTACCGGCATCAAACCAGGGATGATTGGCATCGTCGCGCCGGCCACCTTGGCGCTGGCAACCAAGTCGGTATAAGCCTCGACCGTGAAGAACAACTGAGTCATGGCATAGCTGGCACCGGCGGCCTGCTTCATCTCTAGCACCATCGAATCGTGCTCCATGTGCGGTGACTCAGGGTGAACTTCTGGGAAAGCCGCAACTCCGACTTCGAGGTTTGAAGTCTGGTGCACTAGGTGAACCAGCTCGAGGGCACTTCGAAGCTCACCGGTCTGCAATGCACCTGGGTTATCCTTCGGCGGGTCTCCACGAAGGGCAAGAATCGAGTGCACCCCGGCATCTTCAAAGCGGTTAATCGTTTCTGCGGTGCTAGCTCTAGACCCACCAACGCAGGTTAGGTGGCCGATGGTCATAATCTCTTTGGCCATGCGTTCAACCACACCAAGGGAGGTTTCTCGATTTGAACCGCCCGCGCCATACGTGACCGAGACGAAGTCAGGGGAGACCTCCATCAGAGCGTCAAAAGATCGCCAAAGTTGGTCGGCAGCTTCAGCTTCATCGCGCGGTGGAAAAAATTCGAAAGAGAGCGAAGGTTCGCGTTTTCCCGAGCGCACACCAAGTGCCTCCGAAACCGTCTCAAACGGCCCGGCGGCGGTCTTGCGAAGTAGAGGGAAATCAGCCATCCGATAAGTATATTCCAAGCCCAAGCCGGATTAGCCCTCGGGTAGACTTGAAGCCTATGTTTACCCCTCGCTCGCAGCAGCTACTTGACGCCATTAAATCTCGCGTAGTCGTCGCCGACGGCGCCATGGGAACCATGATTCAAGACGCCAGCCCGAGCATGGATGACTTCCAAAACTACGAGGGCTGCAACGAGATTCTGAATGTAACTCGCCCCGACATCATCAGCAGCATTCATGCGCAGTATTTGAAAGCCGGCGCCGAGGCCATCGAAACCAACACCTTCGGTGCCAATTTTGCGAACCTGGCCGAGTATGGCATCGAAGATCGCATCGAAGAATTGGCTCTCGCCGGCGCTCGGGTTGCCAGGCAAGTTGCCGACGATTTCAGCACGGATGAAAAACCGCGATATGTTCTAGGTTCGGTTGGGCCTGGCACCAAGCTGCCAAGCCTCGGTCACGAAAAGTTCTCTGTTCTGCGAGACGCCTACCAAAAGCAAGCCGTTGGCCTGCTAAACGGTGGGGTTGATGCGATTTTGATTGAAACCGCCCAGGACCTCCTTCAGGCCAAGAGCGCTGTTATTGGTGCGAAGCGCGCGATGAAGGCACTTGACATCCGGGTGCCAATAATCGTTTCGGTGACCATTGAAACTACCGGCACCATGCTTCTGGGTTCTGAAATTGGCGCTGCGCTAACTGCCCTCAGCGCGTTGGGCATTGATTCGATCGGTTTGAACTGTGCCACCGGACCGACCGAAATGAGCGAGCACCTTCGCTATCTATCGAAGTACTCGAACTTGCCGGTGACCGTGATGCCAAACGCCGGCCTACCAATTCTTGGTGCACACGGTGCTCACTATCCTCTTACCCCGGTCGAGCTTGCCACCGCGCAACTTCAGTTTGTCAATGACTACGGAGCCGGGTTGGTCGGCGGTTGCTGTGGTACCACGCCAGCACACATCCAAGCAGTTGCAGAGGCAGTTGCCGGCAAGAAGCCTTCGCGCCCAGCCCTAGTCGTTGAGCCTGGTCTTGCCAGCCTTTACCAACACCAGCCTTTCGACCAGACAATGACCTACCTGTCAATCGGCGAGCGCACTAATGCCAATGGTTCTAAGGCCTTCCGCGAGGCGATGCTCGACGAGAACTGGGAAGAGTGCCTTGAAATTGCGCGCTCACAGACTCGCGAGGGCGCCCACTTGCTCGATGTTTGTGTCGATTACGTGGGTCGCGACGGAGTTCGTGACGCCCGCGAATTGGTAAGCCGTCTAGCCACAGCGACAACCCTGCCGCTAGTTCTCGACTCGACAGAACCTGCAGTGCTCGAGGCTGGCCTGGAGTGCATGGGTGGTCGAGCAATGATCAACTCGGTCAACTATGAGGATGGCGACGGGCCAACATCGCGCTTTGCTCGAATCATGCCTCTTGCGGTCGAACACGGTGCCGCAGTGGTTGCGCTGACTATCGACGAAGAGGGCCAGGCGCGCACCGCAGAAACCAAGTTTGCTATTGCCGAGCGCCTAATCAACGACCTAACCCAAAACTGGGGCATGAACCTAGTCGACATCACCGTCGACACCCTGACCTTCCCAATCGCTACCGGCCAAGATGAAACCCGCCGCGACGGCATCGAGACCATAGAGGCAATCCGACGCCTAAACGCAGCCTTCCCTGGAGTTCAGAGCACCCTGGGTATCTCGAACATCTCGTTTGGATTGAGCCCGGCCGCGCGCCACGTATTGAACTCGGTCTTCTTGCATGAATGCGTGCAGGCAGGTCTTACCAGCGCGATTGTTCACGCGGCTCGAATCATGCCGCTGAACCAAATTCCTCAAGAGCAGCTCGATGCTGCCATGGGTCTCATCTACGACAAGCGCGAATACGATGCGGATGGCAATGTCAGCTATGACCCGCTGACTCACTTCTTGGATGTCTTCAGCGGCGTTGACTCAAAGGCTGCCCGTCAGTCTCGCGCCGATGAACTAGCTGCGATGCCACTAAACGAGCGCTTGCAGCGTCGAATCATCGATGGCGAGAAAAAGGGCCTCGAGCCCGACCTCGACGAAGCCATGGCAAACGGCATGAAGGCACTAGAAATCATCAATGATCACCTCCTCGAGGGCATGAAGGTTGTTGGCGAGCTATTCGGCAAGGGCGAGATGCAGTTGCCGTTCGTGCTTCAGTCTGCCGAGGTCATGAAGACTGCGGTGGCCCACCTCGAACCCTTCATTGAAAAGACCGAAGATGAAGGCAAGGGTCGAATCTTGCTGGCAACCGTGCGCGGCGATGTGCACGACATCGGTAAAAACCTCGTTGATATCATCCTTAGCAACAATGGCTTCGAAACCGTAAACATCGGAATCAAGCAGCCAATCAACGCCATCCTTGAAGCAGCCGAAGAGCACAACGTAGACGTAATCGGCCTAAGTGGTTTGTTAGTTAAATCGACTCAGATCATGAAAGAAAACCTCGAGGAGATGAATCTTCGTGGTGTGGCCGACCGCTGGCCGGTCATCCTTGGTGGCGCAGCGCTTACCCGAAGCTTCGTCGAACAAGACCTCGCCGAGATTTTCGATGGTGAAGTGCGCTATGCCCGCGATGCCTTTGAGGGTCTGCGGCTCATGGATGCGCTGGTGAAGATAAAGCGTGGCGATACTTCGGCAACCCTTCCACCTCTAAAGAAGCGCGTTGTCAGGCCAACTAGCAAACTCGCTCACACAGTTCCAGACATGATGCCTGCGCGTTCAGACGTGGCCAGCGATAACAGCATTCCAACACCGCCGTTCTGGGGCACTCGAATTATCAAGGGTGTTCCACTGCGCGACTACGCGTCATTCTTGGATGAGCGCGCCACATTCATGGGCCAATGGGGCTTGAAGCCCTCACGTGCCGAGGATGGCGCTAGCTATGAAGAACTGGTCGAAACCGAGGGTAGGCCTCGTCTGCGCGCCTGGATGGATCGCATTCAAACCGAGGGCCTGCTTGAGGCAGCCGTTGTCTACGGTTACTTCCCGGCAGTTTCTGACGGCGACGACTTGGTTATTTTGCACCACGGCCCGGAAGGTGCCAGCGACGGCGGCTCCGGGGGAGTTCCGGGCACCGAACGTATGCGATTCACCTTCCCGCGCCAAGCACGCGATCGCCACCTGTGCCTCAGCGACTTCGTTGCCTCGAAAGAGAGCGGCAAGATCGACGTGGTTCCATTCCAGTTGGTAACAATGGGCAACCGCGTATCTGAAGTTGCAAACCAGATTTATGCAAACAACGAATACCGCGACTACCTTGAACTGCACGGTTTGTCGGTGCAGTTAACCGAAGCTCTTGCCGAATTTTGGCACGCTCGAGTTCGCGAAGAACTTGGCTTTGCCGCCGAAGATCCGAAAGAGGTCGAGGGTCTATTCAAGCTCGACTTCCGCGGGGCTCGCTATTCGTTTGGTTACCCGGCCTGCCCGGCACTCGAAGACCGCATCAAACTGGTCGAACTGCTCAAGCCCGAGGCCATTGGCGTCACGCTATCTGAAGAACTCCAGTTGCACCCAGAGCAGTCAACCGATGCCATGGTTCTGCACCACCCCGAAGCGAAATACTTCTCGGTCTAAGCCAGCCTGAGCATGACTCTTATCTCGGATGAACTAGCCAGAACCGCCGTCACGCGGTCGGAGGCTCGCGAAGCGATCGTGTTAGACACCGCTTCGCGCTACTGGCTTTATCCGGCCACGAAAAAATCTGCTCCAACTTTGATTTTTATCCATGGATACCGCGGCAATCACCACGGCCTGGAGGCAATCGCTGGTGCCCTTCCAGATTTCAACATCGTGATTCCAGACCTACCTGGCTTCGGTAAATCGGCACCTTTTGCCGGTGAACACTCGATTGACGTCTATGTGGCTTGGTTGGATAAATTCGTTGACCACATTGGCAGAGAGCTGAAACTGTCGAAAAAGCCAGTTTTGGTGGGTCACAGTTTTGGCAGCATTATTTCGTCAGCATTTGCGACTTCGACAGATTCGATTTCGCACCTGGTGCTAATCAACCCGGTTTCAGCACCGGCACTCGAAGGCCCCAAGGCTGCCCTCACCGAACTCGTAAAACTCATGTTTTGGCTCAGTGGCAAATTGCCGATGAAGTCGGGGCTCAAAATGCTGAAGAGCTGGCCTATGGTGCGCGGCATGAGCATCGTGATGACCAAAAGCTGGAATCGTGAGCTACGCAATTGGGTGCATGCTCAACACGATGCCAACTTCAACGACTTCGCCAATCGAAGGGTAGCCATCGAGGGCTACAACGCCTCGATTTCTCACAATGTCGCGGAATACGCCGCACGATTCACGGTACCGACAACCCTGATCATCGGTGCAAAAGACGACATCACCTCGGTCAAGCAACAAGAGGCAATGGCTGAAACTATCCCCATTCACTGGAGCTTGACCACGCTGCGTGGGGTCGGCCATCTAACCCACTACGAAAAGCCTTTCGACGTTGCCGCTGCAATTCGTGAAGACCTCATTGATTCCGATGAGGTCGCGGCCGAGGGTAGGCGCAAGTGAAAACCGATCACATTTACTTTGATGCCCGATTCATTCGCTACGACCACCACGATGGAATTAGCCGCTTTTCGGCGGGGTTATTCGCTGCGCTAAACCGCAGAACCAAAGTTACGGCAATCATCAACGATCGTCGTCAATTGATAAAGCTTCCGCGAGGTTGCGACTACGTGATGGCCAATGATCCGACATCATTGAAAGAACTTTTCGTGGCTTTTGGCCTGAATCGAAGTGGCGCAAAGGTCGTATTTTCGCCGATGCAAACCATGGGTTCTTGGTTTCGCGGCTACAAACTGATTCTCACCTTGCACGACTTGATTTACTATCGTCACCCCGCCCCGCCGCCCGAGTTCAACTGGTGGATTCGAACGGGATGGAGATTGTTTCACAAGGTCTACTGGCCTCAACGCGTGTTCCTAAATCGAGCCGACGCTGTCGCGACGGTTTCTGAGACTTCAAAGCGTCTAATGCTTGAGCACAACCTCACCAAACGGCCCATTTCGGTCATCTACAACGCCGCCGGAACCTTTACCGACGACCAAGCTAATGAGGCTCCGAAAGTTCGCCCACGAGGCGCACAACGCTTGGTATACATGGGGTCGTTTATGGATTATAAAAACGTTGAGGTGCTAATCGACGGTATGAAGTATTTGCCTGAGTATGAGCTTCATCTCCTGAGCCGTATCAAACCAGACCGACTAGCCGAACTAGAACATCGAGTTCAATCTGATTCTGGCAAGGTGGTTTTTCACAACGGAGTCTCAGAAGACGAGTATCACCGCGAGCTCGATCAGGCGGTTGCGCTTGTCACCGGCTCACGAGATGAAGGGTTCGGAATTCCGCTAATTGAATCTATGTCTAGGGGCGTTCCGGTGGTTGTCTCAGACATTGAAATCTTCAAAGAAATCGGTGCCGACGTTGCACTTTTCTTTGACCAAGAAAACCCCGAAGATTTTGCGAAGCAAGTCAGAAAACTTGAGTCAAACCCTAATTGGACAGAGCGAAGTGCGGCATCTCGCAAACACTCCGAACAATTCAACTGGGATCGTTCGGCCGGCGACCTCATTGAGATGATCTCGAAGCTCTAGAACTAGGCATTCAGATCTAGCTGGCTAGGGTCTTTGGTTCGTAGCTTGCAACGGTCCAGCCGGTTTCGAGCGTGTGTTCAAATACGCTAAGGCAGGCATTGCCTAAGCGCTCACCCTCGCGAGGAAATTCACCCTTGCTAACCAAACGAAGCAGGGTTCTGATTAGAGCTCCGTGCGACACGGTCAAGACGCGCTTGCCTTCGTGGTGGTCAAGCAAGCGTTGCAGCAGCACCCAGGCGCGGGCCTCCAGCTGCTCCAGAGTCTCGCCGCCAGGCACGTGATTGGTGTCGTTGTACTTAATCTTCCACTCTTCGTGCGAGAGGCCTTCTGCCTCACCAAAAGAACGCTCGAGCAGAAGTTCTTCTACCGACACGCCTGCGATGCCTATGGCGTCACCGACCATGACTGCGGTGTCGCGCGCGCGTGACAGGGGAGAAGTCAGAATCAAATCCCAAACCGCCCCCGCAGCCGCTTGATTGGCAATGGCAATCCCGGCTACTTTGGCTTGTTCGATTCCAGTCTCATTCAAGGGGATGTCAGTTACGCCCTGAAGTCGAAAATCGATGTTCCAGTTGGTCTGGCCGTGACGTAATAAGCCAATGGTTGTTTTAGTCAATGAACAACCTTTCGAGAACCAAAGAAGTGTTGGCCTCAATTTTTGCCGTTGCAAGTTCGTCGGCCTTAGTTTCGCCAATGTTGACGATGATAATCGGCTTGCCGGCTCGGGCTGCTCGACGTGCAAAGCGCAGACCAGAGTTAACCGTCAACGAGGTTCCGGCTATCACGAGCGCGTCGGCGGCGTCCAGCCTAGACATAGCAAATTCAACTCGCGACTGCGGAACCGATTCTCCAAAGAACACCACGTCGGGCTTGAGAACGCCCTCGCAGATTGGGCAGGCTGGAATCTTGAAGTCTGCTGCTGCTTCGAGCTCGGCATCGCCATCCGGGGTGAATTCGTGATTGGCATCTTTTTGAATATCTGGGTTCAGTGCTCGTAGAAGTTCATCCATGTCAACGCGCGCCATTGTTGCGCCGCACTTCATGCACCGAACAGTATCCAGCCGACCGTGAAGATCAATCACGTTTTTCGAACCGGCAGCCTGGTGAAGCGCATCAACGTTCTGCGTGATGATGTGGGTCAGCTGACCGAGTCGTTCTGCGGCAGCAAGGGCAAAGTGGCCACCATTGGGTTTTGCATCGGCAATGCGACTCCAACCGACATAGCTTCGAGCCCAGTAACGAATTTGAGCTTCTTTCGAGCCCATAAAAGTGTCGAAAGTCATCGGGTGACGGGCAACCCGCCCCTGCCCGCGATAATCAGGGATGCCGGAATCGGTGCTGATGCCCGCCCCGGTCAAGGCAACCACAGACTTACCGACCAGCTTTTCTCGAGCAAAGTCGATGCTGTACAGCGCAGCTGCGCCTAGCGGTTCTATGGTTTCCATTGCATCAAGTCTAACTTTGCGGTCGGCAAGGCACGAAGCCGTGGCAAGATAAGTGATTGGACGCTAGGAGGCTCGATGATTAAATACCTCGGGTCCAAGCGCACCCTGATTCCGGCCCTAAGCCAACTTGGTAAGGCCTCGGGCGCCAAGACAGCTCTAGACCTATTCACCGGCACCACGAGAGTGGCTCAGGCTTTCAAGAAACTCGGCATGACCGTAACTGCCTCGGATGTTGCGACCTACGCCGAATGTTTTGGCAAAACCTGGATTGAACTCGATTCAAACGCAGTAGACCACTCTGCACTCTTGGCCGCCATCGACGAACTCAATGCCTTACCCGGCGAGGCTGGATATTTCACCGAGAAATTTTGCCTGGAAGCTCGTTATTTTCAACCGAAAAACGGAGAAAAAGTCGATGCCATGCGCAAGCACATTGAGCTGTACTACAAAGAAAGCTGGCTCTACTACCCGCTGCTAACCAGTTTGATTTTGGCTGCCGACCGAGTTGACAGCACCACCGGCATTCAAATGGCATTTTTGAAGGGCTGGGCCAGCCGTTCGGCGAATAATCTCGAACTTCGCGACCCCGAACTCTTGCCGGGGGCAGGTTTTTCGGTTAGGGGAGATGCCCTAGAAGTCGCCAAAGACCTTCCGCCGGTAGATCTCGCATACCTAGACCCTCCATATAACCAACACCGATACTTCGGCAACTATCACATCTGGGAATCTTTGGTTCGATGGGATAAGCCGGATACCTACGGAATCGCCAACAAGCGTCTTGATGCTCGAGGTGCCGAAATGAAGAGCCCGTTCAATTCAAAAAAGACGATGGCTGCCGCGCTAACCAAATTAGTAGGCGACCTAAACTGCGACACCATGATGCTTAGTTACAACAATGAATCTTGGCTATCTCGCGCCGATCTTATTGATTTGGCCGCCACACGCGGGCACGTGGAAATTTTGGACTTCGACTTCAAACGCTACGTCGGCTCGCAAATCGGAGTCTTCAACAAAGCCGGTGAAAAGGTTGGAGTGCCTGGTGCTAAGCGAAACATCGAACACGTTGTGATTGCCGGCGAGAAGTCGACCGTCAAGCGAATGGTTAATAGCCTTAAGTGAAAAACCCCAGCCGTGGAGGGCTGGGGTTTAGTGTCCGAAAGGGGACTTGAACCCCTACCCTCATAAGAGGACTAGCACCTCAAGCTAGCGCGTCTGCCATTCCGCCACCCGGACGAGTGGATTCCAAGCTTCATGGAGGCTTGGGCAACGAGGAACAACATTACCAGAGAACTGCCTGCCGGACTACCTTGCCAAATGCTTCACGGATTCATTTTTTAGGGGTAGTTTTGCTCTATGGCTCAAGATCCGCGCTTCGCGCTACAACAGTTCATCGCTTCGTTAGAGCGTCACTTCGAGGCAGTTTCGGCACGCCGTGGCGAAGACGATCCTGCCGTTGAACAGGCCTACTACCAACTTGAAGACGCCTTTCTGAACTACGAAGAGGCCTTGGGCGACCAATTTGAGGAATACCTTCCGATTTCATTAGCCGAAGAAGACAACGCATGAACCTAATCGACGCTGTAATCCTGGGCATTGTTCAGGGACTAACCGAGTTTCTGCCGATCTCCTCGAGCGCGCACGTTCAAATCGTTCAGCAGCTTCTTGGTCTGGGCGCAATGCCTAAACCTCAACTCACCGCGTTTATTGCCACCATTCAATTGGGCACAGAGGCAGCGGTGCTTATTTACTTCTGGAAAGACATCGCCAGAATCACTCGAGCATTTTTTGCCAGTATCTTTGGCGGAAAAAAGACCAATGACTCAAAAATGGGCTGGTTGATTATTATCGGTAGCCTTCCAGTTGTTGTGATTGGTCTAGCTTTCAAAGACATTATTGAGAACCAACTTCGCAATCTTTGGGTTATCGCGGCGACTCTGATTGTCTTCGGAATAATCCTTGCCATTACCGATCGTCTCGGAAAACGAAATCGCGGCCTAGACTCGTTGACCACCAAGCACGGATTACTTTTTGGGTTGGGTCAGGCGTTGGCAGTAGTGCCAGGCGTTTCGCGCTCGGGTGGCACCATTTCGGTGGGCCTTGCTCTCGGTTACAGCCGTCAGGCTGCGGCTCGATACAGCTTCTTGTTGGCAATTCCGGCCGTTTTGGCAAGCGGGTTGTATGAGTTTGCTAAGTCTTACAAAGATTTGCCTAGCGATTTACTGGTGGCCACCGGGGTATCGACCGCTGTCGCCTTCGCAGTTGGCTTCTCGGTGATTGTGGTGCTTCTTCGCTACTTGAACCGTGGCTCATTCATGCCTTTTGTGGCTTGGCGAATCATCGTCGGCTTGGCTGTGCTCGGTGGGCTAGTCAGCGGCCAATTAGTGGCCTAAACGGCACCGGCCAAGCGTTTCTACTCTTCGTCTGACTCAGAGTCAGGATTGTCTTTACTCTCGGCTCGCAAGAATTTTTCAAACTCTTTAGCCAGTGATTCACCGGTTGCAGCAGGTGACTCGACTTCATCGCGAGTCTTTTCAAGCTGGCTAATGTAGTTAGCCATTTCGTCGTCGCCTTCGGCAATCTCATCAATTCCACGTTCCCAGGCGAAGGCCTCTTCGCCAAGTTTTCCGTGATCAAACTGAACACCCACCAAACGTTCAACTTCGATGAGAAGCGAAAGTGTTGCCTTCGGAGATGGAGTGTTGTGCACATAGTGCGGCACAGATGCCCAAAGCGCGACCGAGGGAATTCCAGCCTTCTCCAACTCGATTCCCAGAACACTCAGAATTCCCACCGGGCCTTCGTACTGACTCTTTTCAATCGCCAATTCTTGCCGAGCATGCTCGTTTTGGCTGGTTGAAGTGACGCCAATCGGGCGCGTGTGAGGCACGTCGGCGAGCATCGCACCCAGAAACAGAACGGCTTCGATTTCTCGGTCTTCAACCAGCTCCATGACCTCGGTAGCGAATGACTTCCATCTTCTGGCTGGCTCGGTGCCCACCAAGACGCTCAGCTTGGCAATCGAAGGATTTTCTGCAATAGCTTCAGCCGAAGGTATGCACATTTCTGTTGCCGGCCAGTCAAGTACTCGACCACCGTCTGCATCGTACGAGACAGTCGGACGAGTGAATTGAAAATCGTAATAATCTTCAGGGTCAACGGCAGCCACAACGTCAGCCTTGATCTGCTCGCAGATGAACTTGACTACGCCACTTGCCGATTCGGCGGCATCGTTCCAGCCTTCAAAAGCAACAATCAGGGTGCGACCTGCGAAAATCTGAGCGCTCACGAGAGCCTTTCAATAACCGAATACCTGTCTATAAAACTCTAAGCCAAAGCGCAAAGGTAAAATCGATTCATAATGTTTGGAAAAAAGCTCCCCGCTGCGGTCTTGTGGGACATGGATGGGACGCTAGTCGACTCCGAAGAATACTGGCTCTCGAGCGAACAGAACCTAGCTCAGGAATTCAATAGCACCTGGCATGCTCAGGACGGGCTAGACCTAATTGGTATGAGCCTGTACGACTCGACCAAAGTGATGAAGGCCAAAATGGGCCTCGAACTTGAACCGGATGAAATCATCAACCGACTAACCGATGATGTTGTTGCCCAATTGCAGGTTTCGATTCCTTGGCGCCCAGGCGCACAGGAGCTTCTTCGCGAGCTCAAAAAGCGAGGCATTAAAACTGCACTGGTCACAATGTCGATGAAACGCATGGCCGAATCGGTAGCCAACCAAATTCCATTCAAGGCATTTGATGTGATTGTTGCCGGCGACATGGTTATCGAAGGTAAGCCCCACCCAGAGCCTTACCTAATGGCAGCTCGCCTTCTCGGTGTAGCACCTGAAGATTGCGTAGCCTTTGAAGATTCGCACACCGGGCTGACCTCGGCCGAAGCCGCAGGCACCAAGGCAGTGGGAATCACCAATATTGTTCCAATTCCAGACTTACCAGGCCGCACTATTTGGCCAACCCTCGAAGGGGTAACCCTGAGAGATCTTCGCAAGCTTTTCTAAAGAGAGACACGATGACCGAGAAATCAAACGCGCACCAAATTAAGCTACCAACCGGCCCTTTCCGAGCTGGCGACCGCGTTCAACTAACCGGTCCAAAGGGTCGCTTGAACACCATCACGCTTGAGGCTGGTCAACGTTATGGAACTCACCGTGGCGACCTAATGCACGATGACATCATCGGCCAGCCTGAGGGCTCGGTCATCTTGAATCAGTTCGGTGTCGAGTATCTTGCCTTCAGACCACTGCTTAGTGACTTCGTTCTATCAATGCCCCGAGGCGCAGCAATCATCTACCCGAAGGACTCGGCACAGATCGTTACCATGGGTGACATCTTTCCTGGTGCCCGCGTGGTCGAAGCCGGCGTCGGCTCTGGAGGTTTGAGCATGTACCTGCTGCGCGCCATCGGGCCAAACGGCAAGCTTGACTCATTTGAACGTCGCCAGGAATTTGCCGACATTGCTCGCGCAAACGTTGCGACCAATTTAGGAATCGTCCCTGACACCTGGGACATCCACATTGGTGACCTGCAAGATCAACTTCCAATTCAAAAAGAAGCTGCTTCAGTAGACCGAATCGTTCTCGACATGCTCGCTCCTTGGGAATGCATCGAGGAATGCGCCACCGCTTTGGTACCCGGCGGTCTGATTGTTGGCTACGTAGCGACAGTTACACAGCTATCCAGATTCACCGAAGGCTTGCGCGACAGTGGGCACTTTGCAGAACCAGAGGCATGGGAATCAATGGTTCGCGGTTGGCACCTACAAGGTCTTGCAGTACGCCCAGAACACCGAATGATTGGCCACACCGGTTTCTTGGTAACGGCTCGTCGCTTGGCTCCGGGAACCATCGTTCCTAACTTTAAAACCCGTCAAAAGCCAGATTTTGCCGATGAAGACATTGTCGTGTGGAACCCAGATCACATGGGCGAGCGTAAAGTCAGCGACAAGAAGCTTCGAAAGACTGTACGCAGCGCCGAGGCAGCCGCAGCTGCCAAGAGCGAGCAAGAGTAATTCGCTAGATAAACTTAGAACCATCAATGATTTGAGAGATTGAGACACGTGCGTAAACTTCTAGCCCTTGCGGCAACTGTAGCCACCCTTGCGGCACTGAGTGGCTGTGCCGCTCAAAACCCAGCCGATGCCCTGACCCAGGGCGCTGTTGCCGCCTGCCAGGCTCCGACTGCACATGCCAACGTTGACCAGATCAAGGTTTCTGGCGATCTGAAAAAGGTTCCAGAGGTTGACTTTGCAACCCCAATCACGGCCGATGAGGTCGAGACCAAGGTAATCACCGAGGGCACCGGCCAGAAGATCTTTGGTAACCAGAAGGTGAAGCTTGAACTTGCCGTTTACAACGGTGGCAGCAAAAAGCAGTTGCTTTCAACCAAATTCGATGGCAGCGATGCAACAGCCATGACTCTGGCACCAGGTCAGATACCAGACTTCTGTGGCGCACTTTCAGGTGTTCGAGAAGGCTCTCGCGTAGCAGTGCTCTACCCGCCTAAGTTCGCCCACAACGCCCAGGGCATTGCTGATCTTGGTGTAAAGGCGACCGACTCACTCGTTTTCGTTTTTGATGTCCTCAAGGTTTACCTTCCAATGGCGCTGGGTGACGAGAAGTCTTTGCCGGTTGGCTTCCCGGCCGTGAACGTCGTACGCGCCTCGAACGGCATCCCAGGAATCACCATTCCAAAGACCGCGGCTCCAACCACTCTTTCAATCGCTACCCTCATCCAGGGCCGCGGCGACACCGTTGCCATGGGCGATAACGTCACCATGCACTATTCGGGATTCCTATGGGATGGCCACACGAAGTTCGATTCGTCTTGGGACAAGGGCGAGCCTCTATCGGCAAAGATGGAAGACGGTGGCCTGATCAAGGGCTTCTTGAAGGCAGTAGTTGGCCAGAAGGTTGGCTCACAGGTCGTTGCGGTTATCCCGCCTGCTGAAGGCTATGGGGCAGCTGGAAACAGCAGTATCCCAGGCAACGCGACCCTGGTTTTCGTTATCGATATTCTCGGCATCAACTAGGTTCTCGACTGCGATAAACCGGGGGAGAAATGGCTAAAGAGGAACCTTGGAAGCCAGCCAAGACAGATAAGTCGGAACGACTGTTTCAGCTGACCTGTGTGTTGCTCTACTCTGAGCGCGGTCTGACGAAGCGCGAGCTATTTCACTCGGTTGATTCTTACCGAACTGATTTGCAAACGAGCAACGAAGACGACTTTGCTCTAAACAAAAAGTTTGAGCGCGACAAGAGCGACCTTCGTGACATGGGCATTCAGGTGTCAAACCCAGATCCAAAATCTGACCCGGATGACATGCGCTACACGATCGCAGCCGACACCTTTACCTGGCCTGAAGACATTGAGTTCAACGCCCAGCAGTTGCAACTTTTGAATTTGGCGGCACAGGTCTGGGCTCAAGCCTCTTTGTCTTCAGATGCCAATCGCGGATTAGTGCGTTTGCGTGGCCTTGGCATTGAACCGGCGGCCACCGACTTAATCGGTTTTGCGCCTCGCCTAAGGACTCACGAACCCTCATTCCTGCCCTTGAGCCAAGCCATCGAAGAACGCATCGAAGTCTCTTTCGATTACCGTAAACCAAACGGAGAGACTGCAAAAAGACACATTCAGCCTTGGCTACTTAGAAATATCGATGGTCAATGGCTTCTGGTTTCATGGGATAAAGATCAAAAAGCAGTGCGCAACTTTTTGCTCAAGCGCGTGGTGTCAAAGGTGGTTTTTAGAACCGAATTCGTCAACGAAAAAGAATCCGAGATCATCCATTTTGCCGCCCCTGACCAAGCCATCGTTGCAGATGCGATTCGAGACCTAGAAGAACACAGTGCGAGACAGGTCGCAACTTTGCGGGTGAAGAAAGACAGTCAGGCTTGGTTTCACTTTCACCTCGAAGATCAGGCGGGCGACACAGCCGATGTTTCAATGTCTTACATGGACATTCACTTGCTCGCCGAAGAACTTAGCGAGTATGCAATGGACATAAAAGTTCTAGGTCCCTCGGAGCTCGACAAGGTAATTAGGGCTCGTTTCGAGGCGGTGGCTAACGCTCATGCCTAAAATCAAGGGCTTTAACGGCGAAGATCGCTATAACTTCTTACTTGCGTTGGTTGGTTACCTTGGGCACCGAGACGAGGTGGCGCTAACCGAGGTGGCAGACCACTTCAACTTGGAAGCCGAATATGTGGTGAAGGCACTCAAGTCGCTCAACGACGCCACCGCTCAGGTTGCCGGCTTTGAGCAATGGCCGTTCTATGTAGACGTTGATTTACTAGAAGACGGCATCGTTTCACTTACGACTGCTGAGGTCATCGATGATGTTCCTCGACTGTCAACCCGTCAAGCCGCCGCAATATCTGCTGGCTTGAGTTACCTCGCAGGCATTCCCGAATTCGCTGCAAACGCCGACGTAAATTTTCTCATCGAAAAAATTGCAGCCGGTTCGAGCCGTGGTTTGGCCGAAGTTATTTCAATTGCACCGGGTTCGGTGGAAGCCGGTGCAGATCTACTTCGACTCGCTATTCTTCAGGGCAAAGCGGTCTCCTGCGAATACATCAACCGCAAAGGCGAGAAGTCGGTAAGAGAGATCGAACCACTTCGCATCGACCTAACCGCCGGCGTTTGGTACCTCCGCGGTTATTGCCCAATCAACCATGGTGTTCGCAACTTCCTGATTGAACACATGCGCGCGATTCAAATTCTTGACCGCGATCTTTCGACAGAAGCAACCCAAGTCGGTGAAATCGAAGACGCCACCTACGTTGCCGACGTTACCGATACGGCCGTGACGGTCGAAGTGACGCCCGAGGCCTATCGCCTCATTACTGAGTTTCAAACCGTCAGCGAGCCTAAAGACATTGGTTCGGGAACCATTCGCACCGAAATCATGGTTGGACACTTGCCAAACATCGGTCGCTTGATCGCCAAGTATGGGGGAGCAGCTCGTGTGATTGCCCCTGCCGAGGCTCGCGACTTCGTTCGCAAATATGCCTTGGCTGCTCTTGGTGAGGCCGAATCTTCAGACTCTAGAGAGATTGAATAACAATGGGTTTCTGGTCATGGTTTTTGATCTGGACTGGCCTCGGCATCGGTTCACTAGTGGTTCTGGGGTTGATTGGTAAATCGCTCCTAAATAGCTCGGGCGAGGTAGTTCACCAAATTGAAAGAATTATGGTTCCGGTTCAAACCTTGGTTTCGGCTATGAATACCAAGCCTGAATCGATCGACAAGGAATCTGACCTCCTAACCCCAGTTGGCGATTTAGAGGCCAGCCGAGCCAAGCTTTTGAAGCAGAAGTCTAAGAAACGAGCCCTTCGACAGCGTAGGCTTAGAAGTGCCGTAAAACACATCGATGTAAACGAAAGCAGGTTCACGAATGATTAGAGGTCTTGAAGGCTGGCACTTCATCATCATCCTGGTTATCGTGCTTCTACTCTGGGGCGCACCAAAGCTTCCAGGCCTTGCAAAGAGCCTTGGCCAGTCGATGCGCATCTTCCGCAAGGAGATGAAGGGTCTCGGCGAAGACAAGGCGGCCGATAAGGCAGCTGCGAACGCTGAGAAGTCGAACGGCACCGAGGGCGACTCAACCTCAGCTAAGTAACTGGCGACCTATGGCCAGAAAGAAAAACCCCGAAAAGCGCATGGGCCTTGGCGGGCATCTCAAAGAACTTAGAAATCGCCTTTTTTGGTCTGCCCTTTTCATCATCATCGGCGCCGTTATCGGCTGGGTTATTTTCGAACAGGTCTTCGATCTTCTGCAAGCACCAATCGTTCAGTACGCCAAGGTTCACAACTCGAACACCACAATCAACTTCGGTTCCGTTACCGGCGCATTCGACTTGCGCATGCAGACCTCGATTTTTCTCGGGGTTTTGTTGGCCAGTCCTTTTTGGCTTTACAACCTATGGGCATTCATAACTCCGGGCCTAAAGAAACATGAACGTCGCTACACCATCACGTTTCTGGCCTCAGCTGTTCCGCTTTTTCTCGCCGGCTGTTGGCTTGCCTGGACTTCGCTTCCTTACTTCATCTCCAGCCTGATTGGCTTCACTCCGAGCGGTGCAGCGAATGTCATTAATGCCAATGAGTACGTGCTTTTCACCATTCGAGTCTTGCTGGTATTTGGCCTGGCTTTCGTGTTGCCGGTGGTTTTGGTTCTCTTGAATTTCATCGGCATTCTTAGCGCCTCAAGCATTCTGAAATCATGGCGAATCGCAGTCTTCATCATCGCGATTGTTGCGGCACTGGCTACACCCGTTTCTGACCCGATGTCGATGTTGTTGGTAATGATTCCAATGGGTCTGCTCTATTTCTTGGCGGCTGGAATCGCCTGGTTGCACGACAAACGTGCCGCAAGACGAGCCAAAGCTTTTGGTCTCGATTTCGATGAGCTCGATAATCTCGCCGATGAAAGTGACTCATGACTGAAGTAGAGCTAACCCCGGCAGAGCGTTTCGCCAAAGCGAAGAAGTCGAAGTCGTACCCTTCTGTCGAAAGCTTCGTCAAGTTGCTCAAGTTTCCGATGGACGAGTTCCAGGAACAGGCCTGTCGCGCCCTCGCCGAAGGTAATGGCGTGCTCGTTGCGGCACCCACCGGAGCTGGTAAGACAATCGTTGGCGAATTTGCCATTCACCTTGCCCTCGAAAAGAACCTCAAAGTTTTCTACACCACCCCGATCAAGGCTCTGAGCAATCAGAAGTACGCAGAAATGGTCAAGCGCTACGGTGCCGAGCGGGTTGGTTTGCTCACCGGTGACACAAATCAAAACTCGGATGCACAAATCGTAGTTATGACCACAGAAGTCCTACGAAACATGATTTACGCGAACTCTGAGGCTCTGATGAACCTCGGCTACGTGGTGATGGATGAGGTTCACTACCTTGCCGACCGATTCCGCGGTGCAGTTTGGGAAGAAGTTATTCTTCACCTGCCGAAAGACGTGAAAATCGTTTCGTTGAGCGCCACTGTCTCTAACGCCGAGGAGTTCGGCGCTTGGCTAGACGAGGTTCGCGGCGACACTCAAATCATCGTTTCTGAAGTTCGCCCGGTTCCACTAAACCAACACGTGTTCTTTGGCAGTGAAATGCTCGAGCTTTTTGATGAAACTTCAAAGACTCCACGAGTGAACCCTGAGCTAGCCCAGAAACACGCGCAAAAGATGCGCGCGCCAATAAATCGCCCGCAAAAGGGCCGCAAAACCAACTTCTATGATGACCGGCGCGGCGGTTCGCAGGCACGCATCGAACGCATTAGCAAGCCCGATATGGTCGACATCTTGGATGAACAAGACATGCTGCCAGCGATCTTCTTCGTATTCTCGCGCGCCGGCTGTGAGGCATCAGTTAAGGCATGCCTCAGCAGCGGCATTCGACTTACAACCACCGAACAGAAACAAGAAATTCGCCGGATTGTAGAAGAGAAAACCTTCAACATCAACGACGAAGACCTCAACACCCTCGGCTACTTCGAATGGCTAAACGCCCTCGAGCGAGGCGTGGCAGCGCACCACGCTGGCATGTTGCCTGCCTTCAAAGAGGTCGTAGAAGAACTGTTTCTGCGCAAGTTGGTTCGCGTTGTCTTTGCCACCGAAACTTTGGCACTCGGCATCAACATGCCAGCCCGCACAGTGGTTCTCGAGCGCTTGGATAAGTACAACGGCGAGGGTCGGGTTCAAATCACTCCGGGGGAGTACACCCAGCTAACCGGTCGCGCCGGCCGCCGCGGAATCGATACTGAGGGCCACTCGGTCATCCAATGGTCGGCCAACATGGACCCAGCGAACGTGGCTGGTCTCGCCAGTAAGCGCACCTACCCGCTAATTAGCCCATTCAAGCCGACCTACAACATGGCGGTAAACCTAATCGAAGCGTTCGGTCGTGAACGTGCCCGTGAGGTACTAGAGACATCATTCGCACAGTTCCAAGCCGACCGTTCGGTGGTTGGTCTGGCCAAGGGCATCCGCGAAAAGCAGGTGTCGCTCGAGGGCTATGCAAAGGCTATGGAGTGCCACAAGGGTGAATTCAGCGTTTACGCCGGCATTCGTCGCGAGATAAGCGACCTGGAGCGCTCGTTGGCAAGCGGTCGAGTGCGCGCCGAGCGAGGCAAGGATATTCGCCAGAGCAAGGGCCGTCACCTTCAAGAGCAGCGTCTCAACCAACTTAAGCGCGACTTGCGCAGTCACCCTTGCCACGCCTGTAATGAACGCGAGTCGCACGCTCGCTGGGGTGAACGCTGGTTCCAGTTGCAGCGTGAGCTAGAGGCCATCCTTGACCAAATCGAGGGTCGCACCAATCAGGTAGCCCGCACCTTCGATCGCATCTGCGACATGCTCGAGGTAATGCAATACATTCAGCCGCTGGCCGACCTGACGGGTGAGTATGAAGTACTCGACGCCGGGCGAACCCTGGCCCGCATCTACGGCGAGCGCGACCTACTAATCGCCGAGGCCTTGCGCGAAGACCTTTGGAAAGACTTGGATGCTCCAAGCCTCGCAGCCATGGCCGCCGTTCTTGTCTATGAGAGCCGCCGTGATGACGAAGACTTCGAACCGAGAATTCCGAAGGGAAACTTCGGCGACATCTTGGCAGCCACGGTTGATCTTTGGCACGACCTTGAAGGCCTTCGTCACGAGCACAAGCTTGGGCAGACATTGCCACTGGATGTTTCACTCGCTCAGCCGATTTACAGATGGGCCTCAGGCGCCAAGCTAGATACTGTTTTGGATAGTGCAGACCTGCTTGCCGGTGACTTTATTCGCTGGACCAAACAGATCATCGATGTGCTAGATCAAATCGCCCAAACTGCAGGCCCTGAGCTGGCGGTGACTGCAAAGGAAGCAGTCGATAAGGTCAAACGCGGCATCGTTGCATATTCCTACTATGGCTAAAGCGATTCTCTACCGCCTCGTAACCGCTTTACTAGGTGGGTTACTCTCTAGCCTCGCGTATCCGCGCGAAGGCATATGGCCGATGATCTTTGTTTCGTTCGCCTTTCTATTGGTGTCAATTCGCGGTCTTAGTTTTTGGAAAGCATTCGGTGTTGGTTATTTGGGGGGCTTTGCCTTCTATGTGAGTCAAATCGAATGGATGAGCCTTTATCTGGGGCCTGTGCCGTTAGTGGCCCTTTCACTTCTGGAGGCGTTCTTCTTCGGGCTTGGCATGGCGGCCATTGCCAGGGTTTGGCGATGGCTTGAAATCAAGCCCAACCTCCGCTGGCGTGACCTTCGAATCTCGGCTGCCATCGCCTCAATATGGGTTGCCCGCGAGTGGGTTTCAACCAATTTGCCTTACGGCGGCTTCCCCTGGTCGCGCCTTGCCATGTCGCAGTCAGAGTCACCGTTGGCCAAGTGGGTCTTTTTTGGTGGCCAGCCCTTGCTTACCTTCGTTGTCGCTCTAATTAGCTCGCTAGCCGTGACCTGGGTAATTTCGACGAGACGCCAAGGATGGCAGGGGCGCAAATCTGCCCTTACTGTCAGTCTGGTTTCTCTGCTCGTTGGCATTCCTCTTCTGACCCCGTTGCCAAAGGATGGCAACGCTGGCTATCTAGTGATTGCTGCCGTACAGGGCAATGCAAAAGCCGGGCTGTTCGCGAATGCCGAACGAGGTTCAATTCTGCGCAACCACCTCGAGGCAACCAAGCTCATTGCCAGTAAAGCCAAGGGGCAGTCCATCGATGTAGTGGTTTGGCCCGAGAACGCATCAGACATTAACCCTTTGGCCGATGCGGTAACCGGCGATGCTATCAATCGCTTGGTCGATGACAAACTTCGAGTACCTCTCATTTTCGGCACGATCACCGAGCGTGATGGCCGCCTCTACAACTCATCCTTGATCTGGAAACCAGGCGTTGGCGCAACCGATTGGTATGACAAGAAGCGACCGGTGCCATTTGCCGAGTACGTCCCAGATCGCGAATTCTGGTACTCGATTGCTCCAGACCTAATCGGCTTGGTTTCGCACGGATACACCTTTGGCACGCGAGACGGCATTTTTGACATGGGTAACCGACAGCTTGGCGTGTTGATCTGCTTCGAAGTCGCAATCGACGACATTTCGCGTGACCTTGTGCACTCGGGAGCACAGGTGATTCTTTCGCAGACCAATAACTCAGATTTCGGCCACAGCGATGAGACTTTCCAGCAGGTTGCGATTGCCAAACTACGAGCAATAGAGACCGGTAGGGCAGTGGTCAATGATTCAACGGTGGGCGTATCTGCGGTGTTCGGCCCAGACGGCGCCCTGCTAGATCAGCTACCAACCTTTGAAGCCGGTGCAATGGTTACTAAGGTTCCGTTGCGAAACGACCTGACTCCAGCGATGGCAATCGGTTCGGGTCTCGACCTGCTGATAAATGCAATTGCGGCGCTGCTGATCGCCCTGTCGATTGGCAAAAAACCAATCCTAGCCATTGGCCGCCTAACGCTTCGGGCAAAGAAAAAAGCCCTCAGCAAACGCTAAGGGCTTAGTTCAAGTTCGATTTATAGGTCTGCCTGGCCACCGGCACGACGGGCACGGATGTACTCTAGGCGTTCCTGAAGAATTTCTTCGAGTTCTTCGCGGGTGCGACGTTCAAGAAGCATCTCCCAGTGAGAACGCGGAATCTTGTCTTCAACTAGATCTAGAGCAATTAGCTTGCCGTCCTCTAGAAGCACACCCTGCTGTGGGCAGCTCTTGCACTGCCAGGTCTGTGGAATTTCTGCATCAGCAGAGAAGATCATTTCTGAAACGTGGTTGTTTGCACACTGGTAGCTGTGGGTTACTCGAGCCGAGTAGTTAACTCCACGTTCGCTCTCGAGGCTCTGTGTGCCGAGACGCATACCGCGCATAGTTTGCTGTGCCATGTTTCCTCCTGTTTAGACGCCCTTTTGGGGCTACGGAGATGTATAACAACTCCATAACGCTCAATCTTCCCGTATTTAGGGATATAAGAGCAAACTCAACGCGCCTTTCGAAGCGTATTCACAGCAAGATCGGTTCTATCGGTCACTATCCCGTGCGCACCCAGCGCAATCAGCTCTGTCATTTCGTCGGGTTCATTAATCGTCCAGTAGTGAAGTTCTAGCCCAGCCGCCAGCATCTGCTTGATAAAGGCCGGGGAGTCAAGGCGAATCGGGCCCTGGCGCCGAGGAATCTGAAGCGCTTGCACCGGTGCTGCCAAGATTTTGGTCAACGGCCTTAATCGCAATTTAGCCGCCAGCCACAAGGCCAAGACTCGCCAACCACCCGCCGAACTTGCCACTCGACCTCCAAGCGCACTTAGGGCCTTGGCCCTTCTCGAGTCTGAGAAACTGGCTAGCAGCACCCGGTCTCGTGCCTCGAGTTCCGCAATGACTAAAACCGCAGGCGCGATGGCCTCGTAAACCTTCAAGTCAAGGTTGAATCTTGCTTCAGGGAGTTCTGTGAGCGCCTCGCGCAGGGTCGGAACTCGAACACCGTCACCTAAATCGATCTTGGCAAGGTCACCGCTGGTAATCTCACTTATTTTCTGGGGGAGCGCGGCTACGCGAATCAAATCGTTGTCATGGAATAAGACCGGCACACCATCCTTGGTCACCTGAATATCAGATTCGATGTGAGTGGCACCGAGGTCGATCGCGGCCCGAAAAGCCGGAATGGTGTTCTCAATCAGGCCGGGCGCTGAGGCAAAACCTCGGTGAGCAAAAATTCGAGGCAGGGCAGGGGAGAGGTAGGGGTAAATCGCCCGCGGTTTCTGCATACCTGCAAAACTATCGTGTTCACCTAGGCTGGTGGCATGAAACTTGGCTTCGATTTGCAATCAGTTCGACGTTTGTTCAGGTTGAATCTCGGGCTATTCATTTACGGTTTGGCGCTTTCAATGGTGGTCAACGCACACGTAGGAATTCCACCCTGGGATGTTTTCGCCCAGGGAATTTCGATCCAGCTACACACGAGCTATGGCATCGCGAGCATTATCGTCAGCACGATTGTCTTGCTCTTGTGGATTCCCCTTCGAATCAAACCGGGCGTTGGAAGCATCATGAACGCGATTTTGATTGGCCTGTGGATGGATTTTTGGACGCAATACCTGCCTGATTTCGACCAATACTGGCAGAACCTAGCGATGTTTTTACTTGGAACTTGCACTGTGGCGTTCGCGACGGGCCTATACATAACCTCAAACCTCGGCTCTGGGCCGCGCGATGGGCTCATCCTTGGCCTCACCAAAGCCCTTGGCTGGAAGGTCTGGCAGCTACGAACACTCGTTGAGGTAGCGGTGCTGGGCATCGGCTGGGTAATGGGCGGGCAGGTGCGCGAGGGAACGCTGATTTTCGCAATCACAATTGGCTATTTGATGCAGGGTTCGCTCAAATTCTTCAAATATCAACCGAATAAGCAGAAATAACGAGCCAGAGAAGTTATGTCAAGTAATGTGAGTCTGAGATAGTCATGCATCCCGGACAACACCGCGAAACCGCGCGAATTCTGCTCACCAACCGAGCCGGCGAGATCTTTCTGCTGCTGACGCACTTTGACCCTGAGGTTGGCCTGCCGCCAAGGTGGATAACGCCCGGTGGCGGCATCGACGAAGGCGAGACGCCAATCCAGGCAGCCTTGCGAGAGCTTCGAGAAGAAACCGGGATGGTCGTGTCACAGGAGGCCTTAGGAGGAATGATTGGGCAAACCTCGGGGCAATGGAACTGGGGTGACGGCTTGAATCATCACACCTACACGGATTATTTCTTCAAATTGGTGGTCGACGACTTCGTACTGGATTCTTCAGACTGGACCGAAGATGAACGGCGCGATGTGATTGATTACCGCTGGTGGAGCCTGCCGGAGTTATTGCAAACCGGCGCACAGCTTGGGCCGCACGGGCTGGCTGAACTGATTCGCGACCACTTCTCCAACTGAACCCCTAACGCCGATAATGAACATTATGTCAAGTAATGTTTATCTGGGACTCCGAGCAAAATAAAACCGCACCCCTAGTGGGATGCGGTTTCGTCTTCGAATGACACTACTGCTGCGTCGCTGCAATCCACTCGGTTAGTTTTGCTCGGGCGGCGCCAGAATCAAGTGCGCTGGTAACTCGCGAGATTGCATCCTCGAAGCGAACCTCTAGGTCTACGTCGGCTCGCGAAGCATCCTTGGCAAGTTCGTAGGCCACCACTCCTCCGGCGGCATTCAAAATCACAATGTCACGGATGGCCTCGAGGTTGCCAGATCGATCTCCGGCGAAAACCTTATTGGCTACCTCGGCGTTCTCCTGGGCGTCTCCGCCAACAAGCTGTTCAATACTTGCTCGCTTCAGGCCGAATTTCGTTGGGTCAAGAGTGAATTCGCGCACCTCTCCCCCGGATACCTGCCAAATGTGACTCTTACCCGTTGTAGTGAGCTCATCCAAGCCGTCATCGCCGCGGAAAACCAAGGCGGTGCGCCCACGTGCAGCCATCTCGGCAGCCATAAGAGGCGCGATAAACGGATTTGCGACACCGAGCGAAGTGGCAATCGGCTGGGCGGGGTTGGCTAGTGGCCCGAGAAAGTTAAAGGTGGTTGGAACGCCTAACTGCTTGCGAATCGGCGCTACGTGTCGCATTGCCGGGTGAAATACCGGCGCAAAGAAGAATGTGATGCCGCACTCTTTGAAGATCTCGGCAACGCGAACCGGTGAAAGGTCTAGTCGAACACCAAGCACCTCGAGCATCTCAGATGAACCGGTTTTGCCCGAAGCCGAGCGCGAACCGTGTTTCATGACCGGGATGCCGGCGCTGGCAACCAAAATCGAGGCCATGCTCGAGATATTTACAGTTCCGTGAAGGTCTCCGCCGGTTCCGACGATGTCGACCGCATCCGGGCCGGTGCTTAGAATCACGGCGTTTTGCAGCATGACGTCTACTAGACCCGATAGTTCCGCCACGGTTTCCCCCTTCGAGCGAAGGGCCATCATGAACGCGCCAACCTGGGCTTCGGTGGCGTCTTCGGTCATAATTTCACGCATTGCCCAGATTGCCTCTGCACGTTCGAGGTCATTCTTGAGCAGCAGTTTGCCGAGAATTGCGGGCCAGTTCAATGGGCTAGTCATAACCTCAAGTTTATTGCCCGAAAAACCCGATGAAAACGGCTGAAAATGACCGATTCGCTCGACTCGCGGGGTTAGTATTTAAGCATGTCTTCGACTACTTTGACGCAGCCTGCAATCAACCGCCCTAGTTCTACCTCGGTAGGAACAATCGTTTGGCTTGGCAGCGAGGTGATGTTCTTTGCGGCTTTGTTCGCAATGTACTTCAGCCTACGCGCCAACTCGCCAGAGATTTGGGCCCACGACACTCAGATTCTGAACGTACCGTTCGCTCTGGTTAACACCCTGATTCTGGTGAGCTCTTCGTTCACCGCTCAGTTTGGTGTTTTCGCAGCCGAGCGCCTTCAGCCTCGAGCAACCGGCCTCTCCCCTGTCAAGTGGGGAATGGTTGAGTGGTTCTTCTTGAGCTACCTACTGGGTGCAGTGTTCGTTGCTGGCCAGGTCTGGGAGTACGCGACCCTAGTTTCTGAGGGCGTAATGCTCAACGCAAACTCATATGGCAGCGCGTTCTACATCACCACCGGCTTCCACGCACTTCACGTGACCGGCGGTCTCATCGCTTTCTTGATCATCATTGGCCGCACCTTTGCAGCCAAGAAGTTTGGTCACTTCGAGGCAACCAGCGCGATTGTTGTGTCTTACTACTGGCACTTCGTTGACGTGGTCTGGATTGGCCTCTTCCTCATCGTTTACGTCTTGAAATAAAAAACGGAGATTCCTGTTATGGCTTTTATGAAGCGAAACCTGAACGGTTCACGTCGTCACCCTATGGCGGCAATTCTTGTGATTGCTGCCGGCCTAGCTGTCAGCGGTGGTGGTTACGCTGCTGCTACTGCTGCGGTTGAAACCGCTAAGCCAGTCACTGCTGCAGCAAGTGCAGCTCAGGTTGACGAGGGTCACAAGCTATTTCTAGCTAACTGCGCAAGTTGCCACGGCAAGAACGCCGAAGGCACCCCAAACGCCCCAAGCCTCATCGGTGTCGGTGCCGCTGCTGCCGAGTTCCAGGTTGACACCGGGCGCATGCCTGGCCAGGCATCTGGCCCTCAGCTAATGGTTAAGCCGGTGCAGTTCACCGGAGACGAAATCGACGCGATTGCGGCTTACGTGGGCTCCTTGGCTCCCGGCCCAGCTATCCCAACCGATGCTCAGCTAGCTGCAAACGGAGACGCCACCCGCGGTGGTGAACTTTTCCGCATCAACTGTGCAATGTGCCACAACGCTGTCGGTGCCGGTGGTGCTCTTACCCAGGGTAAGTACGCGCCAGCCCTAACCCACACCAAGGCAGACCACATCTACGAAGCAATGTTGACCGGCCCACAGAACATGCCTGTCTTCAACGACGCAAACCTGACTCCGACTGACAAGAAGGACATCATCACCTATTTGACTTACGTTCAGACCCACGGCTCAGCTGGCGGCTACGAACTAGGCAACCTAGGCCCGGTAGTCGAAGGTCTCTTCGTCTGGATTTTCGCGCTAGGTTTCATCATCGCTATCACCATTTGGCTAGGCGCCAAGTCCAACTAAGTTTCGACTCAAGTTTTAACAAATAAAGGGAGTTATCAGTGAGCGACAGCAAGAGCATCGCATCTGGGAAGGGTTCTCACGAGCCTGAACACGACTACGCAACCGGTCTAGCAACTATTGCCGCAGACAAGGTGGCAGACCCTGGTCTAGAGCCACACCGCGTGCGCATGACCGACAAGAGCGTGAAGCACGAGAAGGCTGCAGCCCGTCAGGTCGCAGCTCTATTCCTAGCCTCGGTTGTCGGTTCGATCTTCTCGATCTACGCTTACTTCGCATTCCCACTCAGCGATGACCTAGGCACCGTTCGCAACAACACCCTTTTCATGGGCCTTGGAATCACTCTTGGCCTGTTCGGCATCGGTATTGGTGCTGTTCACTGGGCCAAGACCCTGATGCCAGACGCAGAAGTTGCCGAAGAGCGTCACCAGACCCGAGGCAGCGAAGAAGTTCGCGCTCGTGCAGTTGAAATCATCAAGCTTGCCGACAGCGAGTCAGGTTTCTCACGTCGCAAGTTGATTCGTCGCTCGCTTTACGGTGCTCTAGCGCTATTTCCTATCCCAGCCATCTTCTTCTTTGGTGACCTAGGGCCAAACCCTAAGGACACCCTGCGCCACACCATGTGGAAGGCCGGAACCCGTTTGACTAAGGACCCATCAGGTCTGCCAATCAAGGCTTCTGACGTAACCCTAGGTTCGGTATTCCACGTCATTCCAGAAGGCCTAAGCGAACTCGAGCACCACAAGCTAGAAGAAAAGGCCAAGGCCGCAGTTCTTCTTGTTCGTCTTGACCCAAGCGAGCTAAAGGAATCTGCCGAGCGCAAGAGCTGGTCATACGACGGCATCGTTGCCTACAGCAAGATCTGTACTCACGTTGGTTGCCCGGTTGCTCTATACGAGCAGCACACCCACCACCTACTTTGCCCTTGCCACCAGTCAACCTTCGACGTCACCGACGAGTGCAAGGTTGTCTTTGGCCCAGCTTCACGCCCACTACCTCAGCTGCCAATCGCAGTTGACGCAGAGGGTTACCTAATCGCGCAGAGCGACTTCACCGAGCCTGTTGGCCCTAGCTTCTGGGAGCGTTAAAAATGAGCACTGCTGTAAACACTCAGAAAAAGGGCGGCTTCCTAGCCGGAACCGCTAACTACCTGGATGAGCGTGTCGGCGTTGCCGGCATCTTGAAGGAGTTCGGTCGCAAGATCTTCCCTGACCACTGGTCATTCATGCTTGGTGAGGTTGCTCTTTACAGCTTCTTCGTCTTGCTGCTTTCAGGAACCTTCCTAACCTTCTTCTTCCAGCCAGCGATGACCCCGGTCATTTACGACGGCGTCTACGGCCCACTAAAGGGTGCCGAGATGTCGATTGCTTACGCATCGACCCTAGACATCTCATTCGAGGTGCGCGGTGGTCTGCTTATGCGCCAGGTTCACCACTGGGCAGCATTGCTGTTCGTTGCTGCAGCTGGTCTGCACATGCTTCGCGTGTTCTTCACCGGCGCATTCCGCAAGCCACGCGAAATCAACTGGGTTGTTGGTTTCATGTTGTTCGTTCTTGGAATGGCTGCCGGCTTCACCGGTTACTCACTTCCTGACGACCTTCTTTCAGGTAACGGTCTTCGCATCATCGATGGAATGATCAAGGGTCTGCCGGTTATCGGCGCCTACACCTCATCATTGCTATTCGGTGGCGAGTTCCCAGGTGAGCAGATTGTCGCCCGTCTGTACGGTTTGCACATCTTGCTAGTGCCAGCGCTGATCTTGATCTTCATCGTCATCCACTTGTTCATGGTGGTAATCCACAAGCACACCCACTACTCAGGCCCAGGCCGCAAGGACACCAACGTTGTTGGTTACCCTCTTATGCCTGTCTACGTAGCTAAGGCTGGCGGATTCTTCTTCATCGTGTTCGGCGTAATCATGCTGATTGCAGCTACCTTCACGATCAACCCGGTTTGGAACTACGGTGGCTACGACCCATCTCCAGTTTCTGCTGGTACCCAGCCTGACTGGTACATCGGCTTCTTGGATGGTGCCCTACGTCTAGCTCCTTCTCACCTTGAAGTAACAGCGGGCGGCGTCACCTGGGCTTGGAACATCCTGCTTCCGATGCTCGTCGGTGTTGGCTTCCTAGCGGTAGTTGCGTTGTACCCATTCCTTGAGGCTTGGGTTACTGGCGACAAGCGTGAACACCACGTTCTTGACCGTCCACGTAACGCACCTACCCGTACCGCTATCGGTGCGGCTGGTGTGACCTTCTACGCAGCTCTATGGGCTGGTGCGAGCACCGACTTGATCGCAACCAACTTCTTGCTTTCTCTGAACAATGTTCTGGTTTCGATTCAGATCTTGCTAATCGTTGCGCCAATCATTGCTTACATCATCACTAAGCGCGTTTGTCTGTCGCTTCAGCGTAAGGACCGCGAGATTGCTCTTCACGGTCGCGAGTCTGGTCGAATCATTCGTATGCCTCACGGTGAATACATCGAGGTTCACGAGCCTCTAGACGCGTTTGAGCAGTACAAGCTGGTTGACTTCAAGGACTACCAGCCGACCCTTGCTCGCCCGAACGCTCAGGGCAAGATCACCGTTCGTGCTCGTCTACGTGCCGGACTATCTCGCTTCTACTTTGAAGACCGCATTGCGCCGGTAACTCAGGGTGAGCTAGATGCCGCACACCACGACCACGCACCTGCTGTAACCGAGGCTCCTAAGAAGAAGGCTGTTACCGCAGCCAAGAAGCCTGCAGCTAAAAAGCCGGCGGCTAAGAAGCCTGCAGCAAAGAAGTAACCTTCAAATAAGCACCAGGATCGGAATCCGAAAGGGTTCCGACCCTTTGCTTTAACCTCAATGCTGCTCCCCCGATGCGTCATACTTATTAGATGATTTCAGCCACCTTCATCTTCAAGCCAGGCAGCTATGACGAGGAATTTCACCGTCTAGACGCAATCATCATGGCTGTGGCCCTTGCCACACCGGGTTATGTGGGCGCCGAACGCTGGTGGAGCGAAGACCGCTCTGAAAGAAGCGTGATCTACTATTTCGAGACGCAGGAGGCGCTTAGAGCCTTCAGCCGGGATGAAACTCACCTAGAGGCAAAGGGGCAGTCTAAGCGTTGGTACGAGGCCTACAGGGTCGTTATCTCAGAAGTTATTAGCTCACATGCCGATGGTTGCCTGGACCATCCGCTGAACAAGTAGTTCGCGAGTGCGGCACCTCAAGCTAATAAAAAGAAAACCCCTCCCGAAGGAGGGGTTTTCTTGTTTCGAAACCTAGTGTGCGTACTGCCCGCGGTGGAACTCGAAAACAAAGCCGATTAGCGCTACAAGAGCTAGTGGGAAGCCGATGAAGAACAACCACCATCCGATTGCTAGTGCAGCAAACACGATTGAGCCGAATAGACCCAAGAAGAATGGCCACCAGCTCCATGGAGCGAAGAAACCGATCTCGGTGTCACCATCTTCGATGTTTGCATCCAAGCGGTCTTCAGGAACGCTTCCCTGCACATTGTCGGTTTTCTGAAGGTAGAAAGCCAAGAACGCAGACATGATGGCAAGCATCGCGATAGCGGCGGTGCCGATTGGCTCGAAGCCGCCATTGTTTGAGTTAGAGAACCAGATCGCGTAACCGGCAGCATCTACGAGGTAGAAAGCGGTTAGGAACCAGAAGAGTCTTCCGTTGAACTTCATGGTCGGTTATCCCTTCGTGTTTGCTGAAGCCTGGGCTTCAGGAGCTGCGAACTCTGGGTGGTTCAAGTCGAATGCTGGCGATTCTGAACGAACGCGAGGAATCGAAGTGAAGTTGTGACGTGGGAACGGTGACGCTGTAGCCCACTCGAGTGAACGGCCGTAACCCCATGGGTCGTTGAGTGTAGTCACGGTGCCCTTGCGAGCGGTGATGTAAACGTTCCAAAGGAATGGAATGAATGACACTGCCAAGATGGCTGATCCAGTTGTTGACAACTGGTTCATCCAAGTGAAGCCGTCTTCAGGTAAGTACGTCGCGTAACGGCGAGGCATTCCCATGACACCTAGCCAGTGCTGGATTAGGAATGTCATGTGGAAACCGACGAATAGTAGCCAGAAGTGGACCTTGCCTAGACGCTCGTTTAGCATCTTTCCGGTCATCTTTGGGTACCAGAAGTAGATTCCGGCAAACATAGCGAACACAACCGTTCCGAACACTACGTAGTGGAAGTGCGCAACAACGAAGTAGCTGTCAGAAAGGTGGAAGTCGAGAACTGGTGATGCCAAGATGACACCGGTCAAACCACCGAAAACGAAGGTAACCAAGAATCCGAGAGACCAAAGCATCGGTGTTTCGAAAGTGAGCGAACCTCTCCAGAGGGTTCCAATCCAGTTGAAGACTTTTACACCGGTAGGAACCGCGATCAACATGGTGGTGAACGCGAAGAACGGCAGCAAAACAGTTCCGGTTACATACATGTGGTGAGCCCAGACGGTCATCGAAAGTGCAGCGATAGCGATGGTTGCATAGACCAAGGTCTTGTAACCAAAGATTGGCTTGCGGCTGAATACCGGGAAAACCTCAGAGACGATGCCGAAGAAAGGTAAGGCAATGATGTAAACCTCTGGGTGGCCGAAGAACCAGAACAAGTGCTCCCAAAGCATTGGACCACCGTTGGCTGGGTCGAAGATGTGCGCACCGAAACGGCGGTCTGCGCCAAGGGCAAACAGCGCCGCGGCGAGAGGAGGGAAACACATGATGATGAGAATCGAAGTAACCAAGGTGTTCCAGGTGAAGATTGGCAGACGCCACATGGTCATGCCAGGGGCGCGCATGGTCAAAACGGTAGTGATGAAGTTGACGCCACCCATGATGGTACCGAAGCCACCGAGAGCTAGACCGAAGACCCAAAGGTCTCCGCCGAGGCCAGGTGAGAATGTGGTGTTTGATAGCGGAGCGTAGGCAAACCAACCGAAGCTTGCCGCACCCTGCGGGGTGAAGAAACCAGCAACTGCTACGAACGAGCCGAAGAAGTAGAACCAGTAAGCGATGGCGTTTAGACGAGGGAAGGCAACGTCTGGAGCACCAATTTGAACCGGCATCAAGATGTTAGCGAACGCTGCGAACAATGGAGTTGCGAACATAAGCAACATGATGGTGCCGTGCATGGTGAAGAGCTGGTTGTACTGTTCCTTGGTGGCAACAACTTCAAGACCAGGTGCAGCCAGCTGCGCGCGGATGACCAGAGCCATCACACCGCCGACTAGGAAGTATAGGAACGAGGTGATCAGGTATAGGTAACCGATCTTCTTGTGGTCGGTGGTAGTAATCCAGTCGACCAGGATTTGACCCTTGGTCTTCTTGGCAGTGCCCACGTTTGACTTAGTTGCGGTAGCCATTTTTCGTTAGCCTCGGATTTCTGGGTTGTCTGCAGGTAGGTTCTGGTTTCGAGAGAACTTGGCACCTAGCTGACCGACGTTGCCGGCTGCTGCTAGTTGAGCCATGTGAGCCTTGTAGTCGTCTTCTGAAACCACCTTGACTTGGAACAGCATCATTGAGTGGAACTCGCCACAAAGCTCGGCACACTTGCCCTTGTAGGTTCCAACCTTCTGAGGTGTGAAATACATGTGGTTGGTGCGGCCTGGGAACATGTCCTTCTTGTAAAGGAAGTCGATAACCCAGAATGAGTGAATAACGTCGCGAGAGGTTAGGTCAATCTCGACGGTCTTGTTAACCGGTAGGTAGAGCACCGGAAGCGTAGCCTCGCTGCCTTCCTTACCCTTGAACTGCGACTGGATGCCTGAATCGTAGACATTTGCGTTGACGTAGTTGAAGTCCCAGCTCCACTGCTTACCGATGACCTGGATCTTTACATCCGGGTTAGCAGTCGGGGTTTCAATTGCCTGAATATCGCGGGCGGTGAAGGCGAAAAAGCCGACCACCAAGATAAGTGGAACGATGGTGAAGAGAGTCTCAATCGGGTTGTTGTAGCGCAACTGAGCCGGTAGTCCGGTCTCTCCCTTACGGCGTCTATACGCGATGATCGCCCAGACCATCAGGCCCCATGAGACAACACCGACGGCAAGCAACACGATCCAGCTGGTGGTCCAGAGGCCGGTGATGCGGTCAGTGTGGTTAGTGATACCTGGAGTTCCAGGTAGGTAACCACGAAGCTCCTCGTCAGTACATCCGGTTAGGAGTAGAGACAGAGAAGCAATTGCAGGCACTGCGGCCCACTTCAAATTACGCTTAGAAAGCACAATCGACCCTTCGAATATCGAATCGTTACTGCATAAGTCTACGCCTCGAGACGCGTGTAATCGCCCAAAAACACCCCAAAGACGTCCTTATTTAAACAAAAAACCCGACGCGCACCGGTGGCCGTCGGGTCTTTCGTATTAAATCTTTAGCTGAACGAGTCACCACAGGCGCATGAACCCTCGGCGTTTGGGTTGTCGATAGTGAAACCCTGCTTCTGAATAGTGTCTTCGAAGTCGATTGAGGCACCGTCTAGGTAAGGCACGCTCATCTTGTCGACGACAACCTCGACTCCGTCGAAGTCTTTGACTGAGTCAGTCTCTTCAAGCAACTCGTCGAAGTAAAGCTGGTAAATCAAACCCGAGCAACCGCCAGGCTGAACGGCAACGCGCAGGCGAAGGTCGTCACGACCCTCGGCGGTGATTAGCGCGCGAACCTTGCTCTTTGCCTGTTCGGTTAGTTCAACACCGTGCGTAAGAGTGTCAGTCATTTTGGCTCCATTCGATGATTTATTGCCTGTCTCTAGTCTAAAACAGGTCAGATTGCAATTGCATTCCCGCCGAGCAGCATTAAGGCTTCGGCAAGCATGGTCTTGCGCAGAGATTCCATGTGAACCGACTCGTTCGGGCTGTGGGCGCGTGAATCTGGATCTTCGACACCGGTAACCAGAATCTGAGCGCCCGGGAAAACTTCGATTAGGTCTGCGATGAACGGAATCGATCCGCCTACACCGATGTCGACGGCCGTTTCATCCCAGGCAGCCTTCAAGGCCACACGAGCCAATGCAGAAGCCCAACCGGTGTCGTCAACTGCAAAAGGCTTACCAAGTTCGATTTCGCCGAAGTGCAGCTTTGCCCCAAATGGAACGTGCTCCTGAAGGTGCTCGCGAAGCGCTGCAAGGGCATCCTCCGGCTTCTGCCCAGGTGCGATGCGCATTGATATCTTTGAAGTAACCGAAGGCAGCATAGTGTTCGAAGACAACGCTACGGTTTGCCCGTCGATGCCGATTACGGTGATTGACGGCTTATTCCAAATGCGGTCCAGGATGGTTCCCCCGCCGATTTGGCTTACACCCTCGAGAAGACCCGAGTCACGTCGAAGGTCGGCGTCACTGTATGGCAGGTCTGCGGCCTTGCCGTGCACCAGACCAGCTACCGCGACGTTACCTTCGGCATCGTGAAGGCTTGCCAAGAGACGTATGGTTGCGGTCATTGCGTCAGGCACCGCTCCCCCGTACATTCCTGAGTGCAGAGCGTGATCTAGAGTCTGAACCTCAATGACCTGGGATACCAAACCACGGAGAGTTGCAGTCAGAGCCGGGATGGTCTCTGACCAGTTACCTGAGTCAGCGACCACGATGCAATCGGCCTTCAGGATGTCTTGGTTCTGCTCAAGGAATGGGCGGAATGTAGGCGAACCCGCTTCTTCCTCTCCCTCAATGAATACGCTGATGCCGACCTCGAAATCTGGCCCGGCAACCGCAAGCAGGGTGCGGATGGCGGCTAGGTGTGAAACGATACCTGCCTTGTCGTCAGCTGCACCGCGCCCATACATGCGACCGTCCTTGATGACAGGCTCGAAGGGTGAAGTCTTCCAAGCGGTAGCGTCACCGGGAGGCTGAACGTCGTGGTGTGCATAGAGCAAAATCTGCGGCTTGCCATTTCGAGCGGCGCGACGGGCGACAACGGCCGGAGAACCCGGCTTTCCATCGATGGATGCCCGACGAACTTCGACGACCTCGAACACGCCGGTGTCTGCAAAGAGCTTGGCGATGGTTTCGGCGCTCAGGTCTAGGTTCTTGGCTTCGAAAGCCTCCCAGGCGATGCCGGGGATGCGCACCAATGACTCAAGTTCGCGTGTGGCAGCCTCAAAACTGTCGTCTACTAGCTTCTTTGCTAGTTCGAGTTGGCTCGGGTCAATTGAAATCTCTAAAGGGTTCATGAGAGTAATCTTAAAGTCCAACTTGGAATAAGGAACACCGATGAGCGAAAATACCCCGTCAGCCGGAAAAGGCCGACCTACCCCAGCGCGTAAGCAGCAAGAAGCCGCAAGACGCCAGCCACTGATCGGCGACAAGTCTCCAGACGCAGTCAAGGCAGCCAAGAGCCGTGCCAACGACGAACGCCGCAAAGCACGCGAAGGCATGATGCGCGGCGAAGAGCGCTACCTAACCGTGCGCGACAAGGGCCCACAGCGTCGTCTAGCCCGCGACATCGTCGACTCGCGATTCACCGCAGGCCAATTGGTTATGCCGGCACTATTCGTGATGATCATCATTTCTTATGCCGGCAACGTGAGCGTTCAGGTCTACACGCTTCTTGGAATGTGGATTTTGTTCTTCGTGATTGCAGTGGACGCATTCCTAATCGGTCGCCGAGTAGAAAAGGCCATCGACAAGAAGTTCGGCAAGGGCAAAACCGAAAAAGGTGTTCGCTGGTATGCGGCGATGCGCTCGATTCAAATGCGCCCGATGCGCCTGCCAAAGCCTCAGGTAAAGCGTGGCGACAAGGTCGAATAAGAACCTTAAGTTGAAAATGGGTGACCTTTCTGTCACCCATTTTCTATTTAACTCGAGTCTTACTTAGTCAAAAACTTGTTGATGGTGCGAGCCCAGAATGGCCCTGCGTAAACAAAGCCACTGTAGCCCTGAACCAGTGTCGCACCGGCCTTTAGACGCTCAGCAGCCTCGGTGCCAGTTTCAATGCCACCAACCGAGATAATCGCGAGTCTTCCATCCAAGCGCTTTGCCAGGATGTTCAAAACCTCGAGAGACCTTTGTTTTAGCGGGGCTCCCGAAAGCCCTCCGGCACCCATCGACGTGACTTTATTTGAATCGGTTTTCAAACCATCACGAGAAATAGTGGTGTTTGTTGCGATAACTCCGGCGAGACCTAACTCAAGAGCGAGGTCGGCAACGGCCATCACATCTTCGTCGGCGAGGTCTGGGGCAATTTTGACCAAGACCGGCTTGCCGGCGGCTTCACCTTGAACAGCAACCAAGATTGGTCGGAGCGCTTCTACAGATTGAAGAGAACGCAGACCCGGAGTATTAGGCGAAGATACGTTAACGGCGACGTAATCGGCATACGGCGAGAGTAAACGAGCACTGGTTCGGTAATCATCGACGGCATTTTCTACCTCGACGACACGCGATTT